>NZ_JBEXZS010000150.1:0-36069 GCF_040593685.1 Methylobacterium sp. EM32
ATGATGCGGGGGACCTCTCCGGATGCGGCTTCCCCTCTCCGGACCCCGGCTTACGGGGGGGCCACGCTCCCCAACAGAGGGGGGGAGGGTTGGGATCGCGCCGCAAGCACGATCCGATGAGCCGTTTCCGCCGTGCCCCTCTCACCTTTCCCCATACCCCCGAGACCCCCATGCTCGCCAAGAACCAGCTCCACGACGCCGTGCACCAGGCCCCCGCCCGAGACCTCGCGGTGGCCGAGATCCGCACCACGATCGTCGACGTCCCCACCGTGCGGAAGCACAAGCTCTCCCAGACCTCGGTCACCGCGCAGAGCTACGTCATCGTGCAGCTTCGCCTCGCCAACGGCGTCGAGGGCATCGGCGAGGCGGCGACCCTCGGCGGGCCGCGCTGGAGCGAGGAGAGCGTCGAAGGCATCAAGGCCACGATCGACGCCTACCTCGCCCCGGCCCTGATCGGGCAGCCGGCCGACCGCTTCGTCGCCGCCGGCGAGCGCCTCGACGCCGCCGCCAAGCGCAACAACGCCGCCAAGGCCGCGCTGGAGACCGCTCTGTTCGACGCCGTCGGCCAGAGCCTCGGCCTGCCGGTCGCCGCGCTCCTGGGGGGTGCGGTGCGCACGAGCTTCCCGGTCCTGTGGACGCTCGCCTCCGGCGATCCCGACCAGGAGATCGCGGAAGCCGAAGGGAAGCTCGCGGCGCGGCTCCACCGCACCTTCAAGATCAAGATCGGCGCGCTCGCGCCGGAGGCCGACCTCGCGCGGCTCGCCCGCCTGTCGAAGGCGCTCGCCGACCGCGCGACGCTGATCGTCGACGCCAACCAGGCCTGGGACGAGGCCACGGCCCGCCGCTGCCTGCCGCGTCTCGCCGATCTCGGCATCGCTCTCGTCGAGCAGCCGCTGCCGGCCTGGAACATCGCCGGGATGGGCCGCCTGCGGAGTCGGGACGATGGTCCGCCGCTGCTGGCCGACGAGTGCGTGTTCACCGCCCACGACATGATGGGCGTCGCGCAAGCCGCCGCGGCGGACGCCGTCTCGCTCAAGCTCGTCAAGCATGGCGGCCTGATCGGCCTGCACAAGGTCGCGGCGGTGGCCGAGGCCGCCGGCATCGGGCTCTACGGCGGCTGCCTCCTGGAAAGCTCGGTCGGCGCCGCGGCGCATCTCCACGCCTTCGCGGGCCTGCGGGAGCTGGCCTGGGGCTGCGAGCATTTCGGCCCGCAGATCCTCACCGGCGACCTCGTCACCGAGCCGCTGGCCTTCCACGACTTCGCGGTGCACCTGCCCGACGGCCCCGGCCTCGGCGTGACCCTCGATCCCGACAAGCTGCGCCACTACGCCCGGAGTTGATCCCATGCTGTACTGCGTCGAGATGGACGTCGCGATCCCGCACGGGCTCGATCCCGGCATGATCGCCAAGTTGAAGGCCGACGAGAAGGCGCGCGCCCAGGAACTCCAGCGCCAGGGCAAGTGGCGCCACCTGTGGCGGGTGACGGGGCGCTACGCCAACGTCAGCGTGTTCGACGTCGAGAGCCACGACGAGCTGCACGACATCCTGTCCGGCCTGCCGCTGTTCCCGTTCATGACGATGCGCGTGACTCCGCTCGCGCGCCATCCCTCGGCGATCGGCTGAGCGAGAAGAAACGGGGCCAGCCAATCCCCGCCCCTGCCACCCTCCGGGTCATCCCGGGGCTCGCCGAAGGCGAGAACCCGGGATCCATAACCGCCGAGGGTGCCGGACCAGGCGAAACGCCGTCCGCCTCCTCTTGAAACGTCAGCGGTTATGGATCCCGGGTTCCGCTGCGCGGCCCCGGGATGACGATGAGGGCATAGATTCCGTCGATCATTCCGACGGATCTCGACGCCATTCGGCGCAAGATCAAGAAAACTCCAAACAAACCCTTCAGGAGGAAACCAAATCATGCCCCATCCACGCAGCCTCGACGTCCAGGACATCATCAACCGCCACGGGGTCTCGCGCTTCCAGCTGCGGATCGTGCTCCTGTGCTTCCTCGTCGTCGCGATCGACGGGTTCGACACGGCGGCGATCGGCTACATCGCCCCGGCACTCCGGGCCCAGTGGGGCGTGACGCAGGGCCAGCTCGCGCCGCTCTTCGGTGCCGGGCTGTTCGGCCTGATGATCGGCGCCTTCCTGTTCGGGCCGCTCGCCGACCGGGTCGGCCGCAAGGCGATGCTCGTCGTCACCACCGCCTTCTTCGGGCTCGCCAGCCTCGCCTCGGCCTGGTCGACCTCGATCGAGATGCTGACGGTGCTGCGCTTCATCACCGGGCTGGGCTTGGGCGGCGCGATGCCGAACGCCATCACGCTGACCTCGGAATACTGCCCCGAGCACCGCCGCTCCTTCCTCACCATGGCGATGTTCTGCGGCTTCACCGTCGGCTCGGCGCTCGGCGGCTTCGCGGCGGCGCACCTGATCGCCGATCACGGCTGGTCCTCGGTGCTGGTGATCGGCGGCGCGCTGCCCCTCGCTCTCGTGCCGGTCCTGGCCCTCGGCCTGCCGGAATCGGCTCGCTTCCTCGTGCTCAAGCAGGCCCCGGCCGAGACGGTCGCCCGGCTTCTCAAGCGCATCGCCCCCGCGGAAGACTTCTCGGGTGTAGTCTTCACCGGCATCGCCAAGCCGAAGGGCTCGCCGATCGGCCAGCTGTTCCAGCCCGGCCTCGTCGCCAGCACATTGTGCCTGTGGGTGACGTTCTTCATGAGCCTGCTGATCTTCTACCTGCTGTCGAGCTGGCTCCCCACCATCATCAGCAGCGCCGGGCTCACCCTCAAGGAAGCCTCCCTCGTCACGGTCATGCTCGCCACCGGCGGCACCATCGGCGGCCTCGTGCTCGGCGCGCTGATGGACCGGGTGAACCCGCACGCGGTGCTGGGCCTGTCCTACCTCGCGGCCGCCGGCTTCGTGGCGCTGATCGGCAGTTCCACCGGCTCGGTCGCCCTGCTGGTGGCGGCGGTGTTCGGCGCCGGCTTCTGCGTCGCCGGCTCGCAGATCGGCATCAACGCCCTCGCGGCCGGCACCTACCCGACCGCGAACCGGGCGACCGGCGTCGCCTGGGCCAATGCCGTCGGCCGGGTCGGCTCGGTAGTCGGCTCGATGATCGGCGCCTCGCTCATCGGCCTCGGCTACGGCCTGCCGGCGACCTTCGGCATCGTTGCCGTGCCGGCGCTGGTCGCGGCGGGCAGCATCCTGCTCAAGGGACGGCTCGGCACCCCGGCGGCCCGCCTCGCCCCGGTGCTCCAGAGCACCTGAGGCTCCCCCCTCCCGCGCGGTGCCCATCGCCCCGCGCGGGGGCTGGTCCGAGTCACCCGGTGGTGAATCGAAATGGCGGACGCCGGCCCCGGACCCCAGCGCCGGGGCCTGTCCATGACCGATCCCCTTGCGGCGCTAGAGCGCTTCACGATCGCGTTGCCATTGCGAAGCTCTCTAGGTCTATGATTTTGCCGCATTTTCTTCGACGAACCGGTGTCCACTCCGTCGAAAAATGCTCTCGGTGGGCCACAGCGCCCATGCGATGCCGCCACGCGACGCCCGGATGGCGAGCGTTCCCGAGAATGTTCGCTGGATCCACGCCTTCGATGCGCGGGCTACGGTGCCGGGGGCCATCGCCGGGGGGCTGAAGGCCGCGTGAGCCCTCCGCTCGGCCCAACTCGCCATCGCGGAGCCCAAATCTCCTCGACGACGGCGACCGGTCTACACGAGTCTCGACCGGTCAAAGGCATGATGGAGCCCGGCCGGTTGGCCGATGGCCCGATCCTTCACCAGCGGAATGCCGCCGACCCGGCGCGCGAGCCGATCGCGATATTTCATTTGTTATTGCGCGCGATTGTACTATGGGGCGAATGGCAGCAGAAGAAACCCTGCGCGAATCGTTCCGAGACGAGCCGTCGCCGCTACGTGAAGAGCGGCGAGGGTCTTCGCGCGCGTGCTACGCCATAAGGCCTAGGCTGTAAGTCCGAATGTTTCTAACTTAGATCAAGTACTACCTGTGCGCGTATGATCCTGACATACGACGCGACGACGGCCGCCAAGGGTCGTCCCCCCACCCCTCCCCGCGCCGCGGAACTGCTGGCGCACGTGCTGCGCGACCTCGCCCTGTCCTACGAGGCGGAGTGTCCGGGCGGCTTCGCGCGCTTCCGGCAGGCGCTGTCGGTCGAGTCGCTCGCGACCATCGCCCGCTTCAGCGGCGCGGCGACGACCGACGAGGCGGCGCGCGCCCTGGCGCGGCAGGTGCACGAGACCCTGCTCGACGTCGAGGAAGACGTCTGGGCGCTCCACACCGCCGCGCACTTAGACCACCTACTCCGCCGCGACGATCCCGGCTTGCGCCGCGTGCAGGCGCCGGTAGGCGCCGTTCGCCGCGACCAGCGCCTCGTGCGAGCCCTGCTCCAGGATGCGCCCGTTCGACACCACGGCAATGCGGTCGGCGTGCCGGATGGTGGCGAGGCGGTGGGCGATGACGAGGGTGGTCCGGCCTTCCGTCAGCTCTGCGAGCGCCTGCTGGATCTCGCGCTCGGTCTCGGTGTCGAGCGCCGAGGTCGCCTCGTCGAGGATCAGGACCGGCGGATTCTTCAGGAACACCCGGGCGATCGCCAGGCGCTGCTTCTGCCCGCCGGAGAGCTTGACGCCGCGCTCGCCCACCACCGTGTCGAGGCCGTCGGGCAGCAGCGCGATCAGGGCGTCGAGCCGGGCGCGGTGCGCCGCCTCGAGAATCTCGGCCTCGCTCGCATCGAGCCGGCCATAGGCGATGTTCTCGCGGATCGTCCCGGCGAACAGGAAGACGTCCTGCTGCACGATGCCGATCTGGCTGCGCAGGGAGGCCAGGGTCAGGTCGCGGATGTCGTGCCCGTCGATGGTGATGCGCCCGGCCTCGACGTCGTAGAAGCGCGGCACCAGGGAGCACAGGGTGGTCTTTCCGGCCCCCGACGGACCGACGAAGGCGACGGTCTCGCCCGCCCCCACCGCGAGGTCGACCCCGTCCAGCACCGGCCGGCCGTCGCCGTAGCCGAAATGCACGCCCTCGAAGCGGATCTCGCCGCGGAAGGCGGGCGCGGGGATCGCGCCCGGCTGGTCGACGATGTCGGGGGTGGTGGCGAGCAGCTCCCTATAGCGCCGGAAGCCCGCGATCCCCTTCGGGTAGGTCTCGACCACCGCGCTGATCTTCTCCAGCGGCCGGTAGAACACCCCGACGAGGAGCAGGAAGCCGACGAAGCCGCCGGCGCTGAGATCGCCCCGCACCACGTAGGCGGCGCCGCCGAGCAGCACCACGATCTGGACAAGGCGCATGCCGAGGTAGTTGAGCGACAGGCTCGCCGCCATGATCTTGTAGGCGTCGAGCTTGGTGGCGCGGTAGCGCTCGTTGTCGGCGGCGAACAGGCGCCGCTCGTGCGCCTCGTTGGCGAAGGCCTTCACCACGCGGATGCCGCCGACATTCTCCTCGATGCGGGCGTTGAAAGCACCCACGCGCCCGTACTGCGCCTGCCAGTTCCGGGTCATGCGGCCGCCGTAACGCACGGTGACGAAGGCGATGACCGGCAGGATCGCGGCGGTCATCAGCGCCAGCGGCGGGTGGACGGTGAGCATCAGCCCGAAGGCGCCGATGAGCGTCATCACGGCGATGAACAGGTCCTCGGGCCCGTGATGCGCGACCTCGCCGATCTCCTCCAGGTCCTTCGTCACGCGGGCGACGAGGTGGCCGGTCTTCTGGTTGTCGAAGAAGCGGAAGGACAGCGTCTGCAGGTGATCGAAGGCGCGGGCCCGCATCGTGGTCTCGATGTTGATGCCGAGCACGTGACCCCAATAGGTCACCACCACCATCAGCCCCGCATTCGCGACGTAGAGCGCTGCGAGCCCCACGGCCGCGAGCAGGATCAGGCTCCAGTCCTGCTGCGGCAGCAGCACGTCGACGAAGGCCTTGACCGCCATCGGGAAGCCGAGCTCGAGTAGGCCGGACAGGATGGCGCAGCCGAAATCGACGAGGAACAGGGTCCGGTACGGCCGGTAATAGGCGAGGAAGGCCTTGAGCATGTCGGTGGGACGGGTCTTGCCGGCGAGGGTGGGCGCGGCCGGGGCGGCGCGCGGGGTCCTGATACGCGGGAAACCGTGGGCGCGACAAGGTCACGGCGCGTGCCAAAGGGCCGCTGCGGGTCGAAGCGTCGGGCCGGCGAAAGGTCAGGGCAGGCCCGGAGGGGTGGCAGTGCTGTCGGACGGCTGAATTTCAGTATTATTCTAAATTGAACGAGGAGCGGATGCGTTCATCCGCCGAGGGAGCGGCCACGCGTTTACTTGCCTTCAGCCTCGCGCCCCGGACCAAGGCAGCGTGACAGAGGGCGGAACACAGCCTGTCTGCCGGTGCGTCTCTCGACGAGGCACAGACCGGCTTCCATGGTTCACCCCCGCCCTTTCTCGGACGACTGAAACGAAGTGGAAGGAGATCCGGGATCCAGCACAAAAAGTCGCGAAGCGTCCTTATGTCTGCAACGGTGCAGCATGCAGAGCCGCTTCGCGGCACTTCTCCCGCTGGATCCCGGATCTCCTTCCGCTGACGCTCTGGTCGTCCAGGAAAGGGCGGGGGCGGCTTACGAGAACGCGATGCCGGCGGATTCTCGATGCAGCCCGGCACCCGCCTTGCTCAAGCGGCCTCTTCGGGCAGGAGACGCATCACGCCGCCGCGTCGCGACCATCCCCCGCCGTCAGCACGCCGCGGCGGATCTGGTCCTCCTCGATCGACTCGAACAGGGCCTTGAAGTTGCCCTCGCCGAAGCCGTCATCCCCTTTTCGCTGGATGAACTCGAAGAAGATCGGCCCGATCGCGTTGGCCGAGAACAGCTGCAGCAGGATCTTGGTCATCCCGCCCTCGACCACGCCCTCGCCGTCGATCAGGATGCCGTTCCGCTCCATCCGCTCCAGCGGCTCGCCGTGGCCGGGCAGGCGGTTGTCGACGCGGCGGTAGTAGATCGAGGGCGGCGCGGGCATGAAGGCGACGCCGCCGGCCCGCAGGGCCTCGATCGTCGCGTAGATGTCGCGGCAGCCGCAGGCGATGTGCTGGATGCCCTCGCCGTTATAGGCGTGCAGGTATTCCTCGATCTGGCTCTTCGCATCGGCCGATTCGTTGATCGGGATGCGGATCTTGCCGTCGGGCGAGGTCAGCGCCTTCGAGAACAGGCCGGTCTGCTTGCCCTCGATGTCGAAGTAGCGGATCTGCCGGAAGTTGAAGATCTTCTCGTAGAACCCGGCCCAGACGCCCATCCGGCCGCGATGCACGTTGTGGGTCAAGTGATCGAGGTAGAACAGGCCCAGGCCCTCCGGCCGCGGGTCGCGCTCGCCGAGCCATTCGAACTCGGCCTCGTAGGGCGAGCCCTTGGCACCGTAGGTCTCCACGAAGTAGAGCAGCGAGCCGCCGATGCCCTTGATCGCCGGCACGTCGAGGGTCTTTGCCCCGTCCGCCGGGTCGGCCGGCTCGGCGCCGAGCGACACCGCCCGGTCGAACGCCGCCTTCGCGTCGACCACCCGGAACGCCATCGACGGGGCGCAGGGACCGTGGGCGGCGACGAAGCGGTGGCCGTGGCTGCCGGGCTCCTCGTTGACGAGGTAGTTCACGTCCCCCTGGCGATACACCGTGATCGCCTTGGTGCGGTGGCGCGCGACCGCCGAGAACCCCATGGCGCGAAACAGGTCGTGCAGGGCCTGAGGCTCGGGATGGGCGTATTCCACGAACTCGAAGCCGTCGGTGCCCATCGGGTTCAGGGCGGTGACCTCGGCGGCGGGAGCGTCGTGCGGATAGGGGCCCATCGTGTCCTCCGTGCTGATGGTTTGCATCACAGCATGGACGGCCCGCGCGGGGCGTGCGAAATCCGGGCGCCGGCCCGGGCTCGATGCACGGATCGTGCATGGACAGAGCCCTCGATGACCGATCCTCTCACCCTCGACGGGTTCGATCTGAAGATCCTCGCGGCGCTCCAGGAGGATGGCCGGCTCGGCAACCAGGAGCTGGCCGAGCGGGTGCACCTGTCGCCGAGCCAGTGCTCGCGCCGGCGCCTGCGGCTGGAGGAGCGCGGCGTGGTGCGGGGCTACCGGGCGGAGCTGGCGCCGGAGCCGCTCGGCCTGCGCGTCACGGTCTTCACCAAGGTCGCGCTCGCCACCCACAACCGCGACAATGCACGCCGCTTCGCCGAGCTGGTCCGCGGCCTCGACTGCGTGCTGGAGGCCCACGTGATGACCGGTGACAGCGACTACCTGCTGAAGGTGATCGTGCCCGACCTGAAGGCGCTGTCGGGGCTCGTCAACGACGTGCTGCTGCCGCACGAGAGCGTGGCGCACGTCCATTCCTCGGTGGTGCTCGACACGCTGAAGGAGGCGGCGGCGCTGCCGCTGCCGCGCGGATAGGCGGCGGCCCGCCGGAGCAAGCCGCCGCCGCGCCCGCCGAGCGGGCCGGGCTCACTCCACGGTGACGGACTTCGCGAGGTTCCTCGGCTGGTCGACGTCTTTCCCGAGCACTACGGCGGTGTGGTAGGCGAGCAGCTGCACCGGCACCGCGTAGACGATCGGGGCCACGACCGGGTCGAGGTCCGGCATCATCAGGGTGGCCAGCGTGTCGAGGCCGGCCGCGTCGGCGCCGCGCGCGTCGCCGATCAGCACGATCTTCCCGCCGCGGGCCGCCACCTCCTGCATGTTCGAGACCGTCTTCTCGAAGGTCGCGTCATGGGGGGCGATCACGATCACCGGCACCGCGTCGTCGATCAAGGCGATCGGCCCGTGCTTCAGCTCGCCGGCGGCGTAGCCCTCGGCGTGGATGTAGGAGATCTCCTTGAGCTTCAGCGCGCCCTCGAGCGCCATCGGGTAGGCCGTGCCGCGGCCGAGATAGAGCACGTCCCTTGCCTTGGCGATCTCGCGGGCCAGGACCTCGATCTCGTCCTCGCGCTTCAAGGCCTCGGCCATCAGGCCCGGCACCTTGATCAGCGCGTCGACGAGGCGCTTCTCCTGCGCCTCGTCGAGGGTGCCGCGCGCCCGGCCCGCCGCCAGCGCCAGGCAGAGCAGCACCGTGAGCTGGCACGAGAACGCCTTGGTCGAGGCGACGCCGATCTCGGGGCCGGCGAGCGTCGGCACCACGGCGGAGGCCTCGCGGGCGATGGTCGAGGTCGGGACGTTGACCACCGCCAGCGTGTGCTGCCCTTGCGATTTCGCGTAGCGCAGCGAGGCCAGGGTGTCGGCGGTCTCGCCCGATTGCGAGATCACGATCGTCAGCCCGTCCTTCTCCAGCGGCGGCTCGCGGTAGCGGGTCTCGGAGGCGACGTCGATCTCGACCGGCAGCCGCGCCAGCGTCTCGAACCAGTACTTGGCGACGAGACCGGCATAGTAGGCGGTGCCGCAGGCGGTGATCGAGATCCGGCTGAGCTTGGCGAAATCGAAGGGCAGAGCCTCCGGCAGGGCGACCCGGCCCGCCGCCAGGTCGACGTAGTGGGCGAAGGTGCGGCCCACCACCTCCGGCTGCTCGTAGATCTCCTTCGCCATGAAGTGGCGGTAATTGCCCTTGTCGACCAGGAAGGCCTGCGTGGCGATCTTCTGGCGCGGGCGGGCGACCACGTTGCCGGCGACGTCGCGGATCTCGGCGCCGTCGCGGGTCAGGATGGTCCAGTCGCCCTCCTCGAGATAGGTGATCTCGTCGGTGAAGGGGGCGAGCGCGAGGGCATCGGAGCCGAGATAGGTCTCGCCGTCGCCGAAGCCGACCGCGAGCGGCGCGCCGTGGCGGGCGCCGATCAGAAAATCTTCCTCGCCGGCGAACAGGAAGGCGAGCGCGAAGGCGCCGCGCAGGCGCGGCAGCGCCGCCTCGACGGCGGAGACGGGCCTAAGGCCCTGGCGCATCAGGTGGCTGACGAGCTGGGCTACCACCTCGGTGTCGGTCTCGGTCTCGAAGACGCAGCCCTCGTCGGCGAGCTCGGCCTTCAATTCTCGAAAATTCTCGATGATGCCGTTATGCACCACCGCCAGGCGCTCGGTGGCGTGCGGGTGGGCGTTGGTCTCGTTCGGCCGGCCGTGGGTAGCCCAGCGGGTATGGCCGATGCCGATCGCGCCGGCGAGCGGGTTCTGCAAAAGCTTGAGCTGGAGGTTCGACAGCTTGCCCTCGGCGCGGCGGCGCTCCAGGCGGCCGGATTCCAGGGTGGCGATGCCGGCGGAATCGTAGCCGCGATATTCGAGCCGGCGCAGCGCGTCGACCACTTGTCCCGCCACGGCATTCCGGCCGACGATTCCCACGATCCCGCACATGCTCACCGCCTCACGTCTCGCTCGCAGAGTGTCCCGCTGCGGGACGCTCCGGCCATTGTGCAGGGCATTGCGGCAGGATTCCTGCCGCACCGCACCCGCCACGCTCGCAGCGCTTCTACCGGACCGGCCGGCGATCCGGCGAGTCAACTTGCGTAACGGTTTGTGACGGCCAAGGTTCACCGCAGGGTCGTGGCAGGGTTGACGGACCGTGTGCGGGTGGCCCGAAGGCCGACCCGCCCGGCCGGATGCCTTCAGGGCATCATCACGGCGTCGATGACGTGGATGACGCCGTTAGACTGCATCACGTTGCCGATCGTCACCCGCGCCGTGTTGCCCTTGTCGTCGGCCACGAACAGCCGCTTGCCCTTCTGCATCACCGTGAGGTTGTCGCCCTCGACGGTCTTCAGCTCGGCCTGGCCGCCACCCTGCTTCACCAGCCCCATCAGGTCCTTGGCCGTGTAGGTGCCGGGCACGACGTGGTAGGTCAGGATCTTGGTCAGTGTCGGCTTGCTCTGCGGCTAGACCAGGGACTCGACCGTGCCGGCCGGCAGCTTGGCGAAGGCGGCGTTGGTGGGGGCGAACACCGTGAACGGGCCCGGCCCGGCCAGGGTGTCGACGAGGCCGGCGGCCTTCACGGCGGCGACCAGGGTGGTGTGGTCCTTCGAGTTGACCGCGTTCTCGACGATCGACTTCGAGGCGTACATCGGCGCGCCGCCGACCATCGGGCTCTTGGCCTCAGCGGCCCCGGCGGCCGTCGCCAGGGCAAGCGCCAGGACCAGGGTGCGGGCGTGGGTCCGGATCGTCATGGGGTGTCGTCCCGTCTCTCGTGTCGGCCCCGCTCTCGTCGGGGTCGAGGGCCGGTACGGCGGGCCGGACGGGAAAGTTTCAGGCCGGACGCGATTTTTTCGCGCCTCTCTGCATCGAGCGTGATTTTCTGGTGCCCTATTCCCGCACCAGGCGGCCGGAATAGACCACCGGCCCGGTCGGGGCGCCCAAGGGCGAACCGCCCGGCGGCTCCACCGAGACGGCGAGACTCGCCCCGTCGAGGACGGCCCGGTCGGCCGCCGGCAGCGGCAGCCGGCTGCCGGCCTCGGCCCGGACGAGGCCCAGCGAGCGCGGGGCGCCCGCCGCCGGGACCACCCAGAGTTCGAGGCTGCGGTCGCGCGGCGCCTCGGCGGCGAGCGCCCGGACCTGGACCGTGCCGGCCCGCGGATCGACCCGCACCACCAGGGCCGGCAGCTCGCCGCCCCGGTTCACCACCGCGAGGTAGTGCGACGTCTCGGGCGAGAGAACCCCGGGCGAGAGCATCCCCGGCGCGAGGCGCTCGACCGCGATGAACAGGGCGAGGCCGGCGGCGAGCGCCCCCGCGGCGAGAGCGGCGCGGCGCCAGCGCCGGAGCGCCGGGCGCAGGTCGACGACGGACGACCCCGGCGCCTCGCCCGGCAGGCGGGCGGCGATGCCCGCCCAGGCGCCGGGCGGTGGCGCGACCTCCGGCACGGCCCCGGCCAGGGGGGCGAGGCGCGCCTCCCAGGCCCGCTCGGCCGCCCGGAGCGCCGGGGAGCCGGCGCGCTCGCGCCGATAGGCCTCGCGCTCGGCGGCATTCAGGGTGCCGAGCACGTATTCGGCGGCCCGCAGGTCGGTCCCGTCGGGGGCGCTCATATCGGGGGCGCTCATGCGGCCTCGTCCAGGCAGCCGCGCAGCGAGGCGAGCCCGCGATGCAGCCAGGTCTTCACGGTGTTGACCGGCCGGTCGTAGCGCAAGGCCAGTTCCTCCCGCGACAGGCCCTCGCAATAGGCCTGCACCACGCAGTCGCGCTGCACCGGCTCGAGCCGTTCGAGGCAGGCGAGGAGCGCGTCGCGGCTCAGGAACTCCGCCTCGCTGTCCCGGGGATCGGCGACGCGCGCGAGCCAGTCTTCGTCCTCGTCGTCGCCCGCCGGCATCGGCACCTCGCTTCTCCGCCGCACCCAGTCGATGGCGCGGTGGCGCGCGATCGCGGCGAGCCAAGCCATCGGCCGTCCCGCCTCCGGGGCGTAGGTCGCCGCGTTCTGCCAGACCCGCAGGTAGCAATCCTGCAGCACGTCCTCGGCGGCGCCCCGGTCCCGGACGATACGCAGGATGAGGCCGAAAAGTTTCGGGGCGGTGCGGTCGCAGAGCGCCCGGAGCGCGTCCTGCCGTCCCGCCGCCACCCGGGCGATCAGCTCGGCCAGGGCCGCGGCCTCGGGCGCGCCGGGCGGGTCTTCGTGGGGACGGTGCTCGACGCGCCGCATCGCTTGGAATCTCCGGGGACGCGCCGCCCCCTGTCACCCTCGCCATAGATCAATCGCGCGCGAAGGACCACGGGGCGATGAGACCAGGGTGCCGCCGCGATGCGCCTTCCGGTCCCACCGGGATCTGCGCCATGATGCCGGCCTCCGGGCCCGGACGGTGAAGAGGCCCGGCCGGGGGAGGACCGCCATGATCGCCGCACCGACGGAGGCCGTCGCGCTTCCGTTCCCGAAGACGCCCTCCGAGACCATCACGGTGCTGGCTCATTACCACCGGGCCGAGATCGCCCGGATGGCCGGCTGGCGCGACCGGATCGACCGTACCACCAATTGGGCGATCACCGTCATCGCCGCGATGCTGTCGGTCTCGCTCTCGACGCCGACGGCGCATCACGGCGTGCTGCTGTTCTGCATGCTGCTGGTGATGCTGCTGCTCAGCATCGAGGCGCGGCGCTACCGCTTCTTCGACGTCTACCGCACCCGGGTGCGCCAGCTCGAGCGGCACTACTACGCCGAGGTCTTCGCCCCGAAGGCCTCGGCCGACCCGACGGCGCCCGATCCAGGCTGGACCCGGCTGCTCGCCGAGGACTTGCGCCACCCGATGTTCCACATCAGCCTGCGCGAGGCCTTCGGCCGGCGGCTGCGGCGCAACTACGGCTGGATGTTCGCGATCCTGCTGCTCGCCTGGGTGCTGAAGATCACCTCGGCCCGGCTCCAGGAGGTGGGAGGCCAGGCGGGTGCCCCGGCAGGCGTCGCCGAGACCACCCACGGCCTCTCCGAGATCCTGGCCGGGGCCGGCCTCGGGCCGCTGCCGGGCTGGCTCGTGCTCGCGGGCGTGGCCGCCTTCTACGCCTGGCTGCTCGCGGCCGGCCTGCGCGCCGGCCGCCGCGATCCCGACGATGGGTCGGTGCACGTGTAAGGGCGAGCCCCCGCGTGAGGGCGAGCCCTCACCCTTTAGTCGGCTTCGCCCACCCGGCCTTGACCACCTGCCGGCCGCGGCCGATCGCGAGCGTGCCGGGCGGCACGTCGTCGGTGATGACCGAGCCGGAGCCCACGAAGGCGCCGGCCCCGACCGTCACCGGCGCGACGAGCGCCGAGTTCGAGCCGACGAAGGCGCCGGCGCCGATCACCGTGCGGTGCTTGTTCACGCCGTCGTAGTTGCAGGTGATGGTGCCGGCCCCGAGATTGGCGCCCTCCCCCACCTCGGCGTCGCCCACGTAGGAGAGGTGGTTGACCTTGGCGCCGGCCTTGATCGCGGCGTTCTTCACCTCGACGAAGTTGCCGATCCGGGCGCCCTCCTCCAGCACCGCGCCGGGACGAAGACGGGCATAGGGGCCGACCTGCACGCCGTCGGCGAGGCGGGCCCGCTCCAGGTGGGAGAAGGCGTGGATGGTGCAGCCGTCACCGACGACGACGCCGGGGCCGAACACCACGTGGGGCTCCACCACCACGTCGCGGCCGAGCGCGGTGTCGTGGCTGAAGAAGACCGTCTCGGGGGCGATGAGGGTGGCGCCGGCCAGCATCGCGCGCCGGCGCAAAGTCGCCTGCACCGCCGCCTCGGCGGCCGCTAGCTGCACCCGGTCGTTGACGCCCTGCGCCTCGGCCTCCGCCACCGGCACGACCGCGACGGGCAGGCCGTCCGCGACCGCGAGCGCGACGGCGTCGGGCAGGTAGTACTCGCCCGCCGCGTTGGCGTTGCCGATCCGCTCCAGCAGCGAGAGGGCGTGGGCGCCCGAGAGCGCCATCAGCCCGGCATTGCACAGGGTGACGCGGCGCTCGGCCTCGCTCGCGTCCTTCTCCTCGCGGATCGCCGTCACCCGGCCACCCTCGACCAGCACCCGGCCGTAACCGGTGGGATTCGGGCTCTCGAAGGCCAGCACCGCGACCGCGGCGCCCTGGCCGAGCGGCGCGCGCAGGCGGGCATAGGTCTCCGGCGCGATCAGCGGCGTGTCGCCGAAGGCCACCACCACGTCGTCGGCGCCCTCCGCGAGCGCGCGGCGGGCCGCCAGCACCGCGTGGGCGGTGCCGAGGCGCTCGGCTTGCGAAAAGGCCTCGGCGCCGGGAAAACCCGCCACCACCCGGGCGACGTCGTCGCGGCCGGGCTCGACCACCACGGCGAGGCGCCCCGCCCCGGCTTCCGCCACCGAGGCGAGCACGTGGGCGAGCATCGGCCGGCCGGCGATGGGGTGGAGCACCTTGGGCAGGTCGGAGCGCATCCGCGTGCCCTTGCCGGCGGCGAGCACGACGGCGAGGAGGGAGCGGGTCCCTGCGGGCTTCGGCATGGAGGTCATCGGCGGCCTGTCATCGTCTCGGGACGTGTGGTCCCTGCATGGCGCAACCGTCTAGCCGATCGTCCCGGATCGGCAAGCGCGCGGCGTCTCGACCCGCATCGCTGACGTTGCGGCGTGTGAGACGCGATTCTTAACCCCCGGTTCAGCACGGATCGTGGTAAACGGCCGGCGCCCCCATCCGAATCCGGCACGGTTCCTCTCCCCACGATGATGCAGCCTCCCCCCGCTCAGCCCCCTCGCACAGCCCTCGACCGACGCGCCGTGCTGGCGCTCGCCGGCGGCCTCGCCGTGACCGGCGCGGCGGGCGCGCAGCCGACGGAGCCGGCGCCGCTGTCGGACGGGCAGCGTTTCGATCCCGGCCAGGTGGTCGAACTCGCCCGCGCGCTGGCGAAGAAGCCCTTTGCTGCCCCGGCGAACGACCTGCCCGACCCGTTCAAGAGCCTCACCTACGAGCAGTATATCGGCGTGCGGGCGCAACCCTCCGCCCTGCTCTGGGCCGGCGAGGGCCGCGGCTTCGTGGTCGAGCCGCTGCACCGCGGCTTCGTCTTCACCACGCCGGTGGCCCTGCACGCCGTCGAGGACGGGGTGGTGCGGCGCCTGTCCTACGACCGCAACCGCTTCACCTTCGGCAAGCTGACTCCCCCGGACGAGGGGCGCGACCTCGGCTTCTCGGGCTTCCGGCTCTATGCCAGCTTCAACGGCGCCGCCCCGTCCGACTGCGCGATCTTCCAGGGCGCCTCGTTCTTCCGCGCGCTCGCCGCCGGCCAGAGCTACGGCGTCACCGCCCGCGCCCTGACCCTGAAGCCGGCCGAGGCGAAGGGCGAGGAATTCCCGCTGTTTCGCACCTTCTGGCTCGAGCGGCCCGGCGCCGGCACCGGGCAGATCGTGATCCACGCGCTGGTCGATTCCGAATCCGCCACCGCGGCGCTCCGCATGACCCTGCGGCCGGGCGAGGCCACGATCGTCGACGTCGAGGCGACGCTCTGCCCGCGCACGAATCTCGAGCATGTCGGCATCGCCGGCATGACCGGCGCCTACCTCTTCGGACCGACCGACCATCGCGGCGCCGACGACGCCCGCCCCGCCGCGCACGAGGTCGACGGACTCCAGATCCGCAACGGCTGGGGCGAGGCGATCTGGCGCCCGGTGCAGAACCCGGACACTTTGCAGATCTCCGCCTTCATGGACCAGGACCCGAAGGGCTTCGGGCTGATCCAGCGTGCCCGCGCCTATGCCGACTACCAGGACGACGTGCAGCGCTGGGAGAAGCGCCCGAGCCTGTGGGTCGAGCCGCTCGGCAGCTGGGGGCCGGGCGTGCCGCAGCACGGCTGGGGCGTCGGCGCGGTGCAGCTGATCGAGATCCCGAGCGAATCCGAGGTCAACGAGAACATCCTGACCTACTGGCGGCCCAAGGACCCGGTCGCCAAGGAGATCGCCTTCAGCTACCGCCAGTTCTGGTGCTGGAGCGTGCCGGGCGCGCCCCCGCTCGCCGCCTGCTCCGGCACGCGGGTCGGCAAGGGCTCCGGTGGCAAGCGCCGGCTCTTCCTCGTCGACTTCACTGGCGAGGCGCCGTTCGCCGACGGCGTCGACCCGAACGCGCTGCAGATCGCGCTCCACACCGCGCCCGGCACCATCACCCGCCAGCGGGTCTATCCGTATCCCGAGCGCAAGACCGTGCGGGCGGTGTTCGAGCTCGATCCGGGCAACGACACGTCCTGCGAGCTGCGCCTCGTCGTCAAGGCCGGCGACAAACCCGTCAGTGAGACATGGCTGTATCGGTGGACCCCGTGACCCTCGCCCAAGTGACCCTCGCCCAAGCGACTCTTGCCCAAGACCTCGACACCCTCCGCCGCGACGCCCGTCCCCTGGCCGTCGCGCCCGCGGTGCCGGAGGAATCCCCCCTCGCCATGCCGGTGCAGGACCTGCGCGTCTGGTCGGAAGCGCAGGAGCACAGGGTCCCCGGCCGCCGGGCGCCCTGGGGGGCCCGCGCCTTCGTGTTCGGCGGCGGCCTCGCGCTGACGGTCTACGGCGCCGTGCAGATGTACGAGGTCGTGTCGGTCGCCGGCTCGACCACCTGGCTGCAGTGGCTGCTGCTCGCGCTGTTCACCCTCAACTTCTCGTGGATCGCGCTCGCCTTCACCTCGGGCCTCCTCGGCTTCATGGCGCTGCTGCGCCGGCGCCGGCCGGAGGTGAATCCTGCGCCGCTCACCACCCGCACCGCCGTGGTGATGCCGGTCTACAACGAGGCCACCGCCCGCACCTTCGCAGCGGTCGAGGCGATCCGCGAGTCGATCGAGGCGACGGGCGAGGGCGCGGCCTTCGATTACTGGATCCTGTCCGATTCGACCCAGGCCGATGCCTGGATCGCCGAGGAGCGGGCCTATCTCGCCTTGCGCGCGCGCCTCGGTGAGGGGGCCCGCCTCTATTACCGCCACCGGCAGAAGAACCACCACCGCAAGGCCGGCAACATCGCCGATTTCGTCACCCGCTGGGGCGGCCATTACGACCACATGCTGGTCCTCGACGCCGACAGCCTGATGAGCGGCGACTGCGTGGTGACGCTCGCCCGCGCCATGGAGGCGGATCCGGATTCCGGCATCATCCAGTCGCTGCCCTTGATCATCAACCGCAACACCCTGTTCGCCCGGGTGCAGCAATTCGCGGCCCGGATCTACGGGCCGGTGATCGCCACCGGCCTCGCCCTGTGGTCGGGCCGCGACGGCAATTACTGGGGCCACAACGCGATCATCCGCACGAAGGCCTTCGCCGACCATTGCGGCCTGCCGGACCTCTCCGGCAAGCCGCCCTTCGGCGGCCACGTGCTCAGCCACGACTTCGTCGAGGCGGCCCTGATCCGGCGCGCCGGCTGGAGCGTCTACATGCTCCCCGAATTGCAGGGCTCCTACGAGGAGAGCCCGCCCTCGCTGATCGACGTCGCGATCCGCGACCGGCGCTGGGCGCAGGGCAACCTGCAGCACAGCCGCATCATCGGCACGGCGGGCCTGAAGCTCGCCTCGCGCCAGCACTTCGCCACCGGCATCGCCGGCTACCTCGCCTCGCCGCTCTGGGCGGCGCAGCTCGTGGTCGGTATCGCGCTGGCCCTCCAGACCGCCTATATCCGCCCCGAATATTTCTCCACCGAGTTCCGCCTCTACCCGGTCTGGCCGCGCTTCGACCCCGTGCGCGCGCTCCAGCTCTTCGGGATCACGATGGCGATCCTGCTCGCCCCGAAGCTGTTCGGGCTGATCCTCGGCCTGCTGGACGCCACGGTGCGGCGCGCGAGCGGCGGGGCCCTGCGCCTCGTGCTCTCGGCCCTGATCGAGACCCTGCTCTCGGCGCTGATCGCCCCGATCGCGATGCTGGTGCAATCGGGCTCGGTGATCCAGATCCTGCTCCGGCGCGACGCCGGCTGGAACCCGCAACGGCGCGACGACGGCTCGATCCCGCTCTCGGACATCGTGCGCCGGCACCGCTGGCACACCATCCTGGGGCTGGTGGCCGGCGTCTCGGCCTTCGCCATCGCAACCTCGCTGTTCCTCTGGATGTCGCCCACCATCCTCGGCCTCGTCCTCGCGATCCCGATCTCCTGGGCGAGCGGGCAACTGGCGCTGGGCCTCGCCCTCAAGCGCGCCGGCCTCTTGATGACGCCCGAGGAGCGCGAGCCCCCGGCGATCGCGGTCGCCGCCAAGGCGATCGAGGCGCAGAACGCCGCTCTGGGCTTCGACGACGCCGACGGGGTGCGGGCGCTCCACGCCGATCCCGACCTCCAGGCCGGCCACCTCGCCTTCCTGCCCCCGGCCGAGCCCCGCCCCCGCGGCGCGCCCCAACCCGACCACGTCATGGCCCAGGCCAAGGTGGTCGAGGCCGAGACCATCGACGAGGCGGCGGGCTGGCTCAACGCCAAGGAGAAGATGGTGCTGCTGCATGACCGGGCGCTGCTCGACCGGCTGGCGCGGCTCGGGAGCTAGTCGGCTCACGGATCGACGGCCCTGCGCAAGAGGCTGGACATCCTCCCACGTCATTCCGGGGCCGCGAAAGCGGAACCCGGGATGACCTTGTGGGGTTGGACGCCGGCATGAACATCCCGCTTCCCGGCGGGTGCCGTCAGCCTGCCGGCTTCTCCCACTCCATCACCACGAACCACGGCACCCGCCGGTAGCGCGCGACCTTCGCCGGATCGCCGCCCTGCGGCGCCGGCTCGTCGAAGTGGCGCAGCGCCAGCCCTTGCCCGAGCAGAAGAGTCATGGTGAGCGAGAGCGGCCGGTGCCAGTTGTGCACCCGGATGCCGTGCCACGCCGCCCACTCGGCCCGCTCCTCCAGGTAATCGTCGATCCGGAAGCGGCGGACGCCGTCGGGATCCCCGGTCCAGGCGCCGGCTGTGCAGAAACTCGTCAGGTTGGCGATCAGGAGCGTGCCGCCCGGCGCCAGGACGCGGGCCATCTCGGGGATCGCCGCGCGGATGTCCGGGATGTCGATCAGCGTGAGGTAGCTGACGACGAGGTCGAAGGCGCCGTCCGCGAAGGGCAATGCCTCGGCGCGACCCGGGAGGTACACGCCTGCCGGATCGCGGGCCCGGGCCTGCCGCAGCAGGGCGTCGGTGGGATCGATGCCGACCGTCCCGACCCCGTGATCCTGCACCATGCGGCAGAAGCGGCCCTCGCCGCAGCCGACATCGAGGGCGCGGCGGAAACCGCGGCCGCGGATCCGCGCCAGCATCCTTGCGTCGAGCACGCAGGCGCGGCCGAAATCACCCGCCTCGCCCATATCGGCGATCCAGGCGGCGGCGGATTCGTCCCAGCCATGACTCATCGGTGACGCTCGGATTCGGGAAGGGGGGCGTCTCCTACGCTCTCCACTCCGCCGGTTCGCCGAGTTAACCGTTAAACCGCTTCGCGACGGAAGACCGCGCGATGATGACACGATGGTCCGGACTGTGGAACCGAGCCTGCTCCGCAGGGGGCGCGGCCCTTCGCTCCGCCATACCGCGAACACGAAAGAACATCCGAGTCTTAATCCCGCCGATTCGAGGATAAAATTCTCTGCAACAAATGCTTGTCGCCGCCCCGCACGGCGGAGTAAGCAAGATGCGTAACTCGAATCGGGAGGAATCGATGAGCGTTTCCGCGCATTTCGTTCGACCGATCTACACTCAATCCGTAATGGTCTCGCTCGCCGGCTACCTCGCCGCCGCGGTGATGTGCGCCGACCGGCGGGCGGTCGGGCGCTGACGGCGTCCGGAGCTTGTCCGATCGGTCGCGCCCTTCGATCGAGCAACCCACTCCGACGATTCTCCCGCCAGATCCCGCGTGAGTGGCCGGTAGATTTTATCCCACCCGCGACCTCATCCTGAGGTGCCGCGTAGCGGCCTCGAAGGAGGCCTCCAGAGATCGCAGCGGTAGCTGGAGACCTCCTTCGAGGTCAGTCGATTTTCAATCGACTGACACCTCAGGATGAGGTCGCGGGTGGGACAGAACGTGTTTCGCGGCACCGTCCTCGCAAGTCGAACAGGCTCACATCCCGGGACTCGCCGAAAGGCGAGACCTGGGAGGACGAGGAGGATTTCGAGCCGCCCGCCCCTCGACCGGCCTCTCACGCCGCGAGGCGCGGCCGGTCGCGGCGGTAGCTGGCGATCAGGCCGGCGGGAATCGTCTCCGCAGGGCCGGTCGCCGTGCCGGTGGCGGCCTCGCTCGCCAGGGCGCGGGCGAGCACCCGGGCCTCGTCGCGGGCCGCCTCGGCGTCGAAGCGGTTGAGCAGAGCGACGATGGCGTGGGAATCGGCGAAGGGCAGGCGCTCGCAGGCGGTCACCGCCCGCTCGATCATCCGCCGCGACAGGCCGGGGCCGGTGCTCTCGGAGAGGCCGCTCGCCTCCTCGTGCCAGGCGGACATCGCCGCCGCGAAGGCGGGTTCGAGGGCGGGCGGCAGGCCGGCCCGGCGGTAGAGCGCCGCCATGCCGCTGCCGCGCGGATCGTGCAGCAGCCCCGCCACCCGCTCGGCCGACAGGCCCGAGAGCTCGGTCAGCGCGGCCTCGGTGAAGGCCATCCGGCCCGACAGCATCGCCCGCAGGATCAGCCCGGGGGTGAGCTGGGCGGCGGCGCGCAGATGCGCGACGAGGCGGCGCAGGTCGGCCCGGTCCGAGCCTTCGGCGAGCCCGAGCGTCGCGCGCTCGCGCGCCTCCCGGGTCACCCGCTCGCTGCGCTCGCGCGAGAGCCAGCCGCAACCGCTCACGAAGGCCGACAGGGCGCTGGCGAGGCGGGCGGTCACCGCCTGGCGCACGTCGAGGGGGAGGTCGGCCCGGGCGAGCAGGGCCTCGCGGAGGGCGGCGTCCTCGCCGTGGCGCTCGACCATCCGCAGGAGGCTGCCGCGGGTGATCTCGGCGCCCGGATTGGCCGCGAGCGCCGCGAGCGCCCGCGCGCCGGCGATCTCCGCGAGCGCCCCGCACAGCATGGCCGAGAGGTGGGGCCGCCCGGCGATGGCGACCCGGCCCGCCTCGTCGCCGACGGCGGCGCAGTCGACGAGGTCGGCATCCGACAGGACGGGCGAGCGGGCGAGCACCAGCCCGGCGATCTCCGCCTGGTCCTGGGCGAGCGCGACCACCAGGGTCCGGGGCGCCTCCGCGGCGTTGGCGCAGGCCTCGGCGAGCGCCCGCCGCACCAGCGGCGAGGGATCGTCGAGGAGCGCCGTGATGGCGGTCTTCGCCTCCCAGCGCGCCGCCGGGTCGAGCTTGGCGTAGAGGTAGGCCCGGGCGAGCGCCGAGGCCGCCTCGGCCCGGCGCCCGGCGGATTCGTGCTGCGTCCAGAGCAGGAACTGGCGGATGATCATCGGCGCGGCTCCATGACGGGTCGTCGTCAGGACTGGATCGAGGAGGGCGTGACGGCGGCGCGGGTGCGCCCGCCGAATTCCCGCGGCCGGGCCGGCGGCAGGGGCACGCCGGTCGCCGCGGGGTCTTGGATCGTGTCTTGAACAGAGTCTTGGACGGTATCCCGGAGACCGGCCGGCGCACCCGGCGACGGCGTGGGCGCCGCTGAGGCGACCACCGGCCCGTCGCTCGAGCGCGGGAAGTAGCTCGGCGCCGCCACGCCGCTGCCCCGGCTGCCCCACAGCTTGGCGACGCTGTCGGAGACGGGTCCCCGGCGGGCATCGGTCTGGAACAGCGAGCGCAGGCCGCTGCCGGCCTCGGGCGCGTAGGCGGTCGGCGCGGCGGCCTGCGCGGTGAGCGTGGCGGCCGCCGACGGGACGGCCGGGCTGGTGCCGAGCACGGCGTAGAGCTCGGAGGCGCTGCGGGCCCGGCCGGTGCGGTCGTAGAACAACCCGCGATTGCCGGCGGCGGCCTCCGGCAGGTCGGCGGCGGCGGAGCGTCCCGGCGCGCCCTCGGCGGCCCGGATCAGGGTCAGCGCCCCGCGCACGCCGAGGAGGTGGGCGGCGTAGAGGTCGGCCCGGTTCGGCTCGCGGCCGAGGGCGTCCGAGAGGGCGTCGGCGTTGCGCCGGGTCAGCGCGCCGGCCATCGCCGAGGCGACCTCCGGGTCGCGCCGCAGGTCGAGGATCGCCTGCCGGGCCGCCGGATCGCTCACCGTGTAGCCGCCCGACGAGCGGGCGGTGATCGCCTCGGCATAGGAGCCGAGGCCGAGCGACGCGCCGTCCTGCTTCATCACCCCGAGCCAGGTCTGCTCGATGAACTGGAACAGGCCGGTGGCCGAGGACGTGCCGGCCTTGGCGCTCGGGTTGAGGCTCGATTCGCGTTGCGCCGTCGAGAGCAGGTAGTCGAAGGCGGCGCCGGTCTTCTCGGCGCCCTGGCGGATCGCGTCGATCACCGGGTTGCCTGAAGCCGAGCGGCCGGTGCCCTGGGCGGCGCCCTGGCTGGCAGTCCCTTGCGACGGCGTGGTGCTGAACAGGAACATGGCGGCCCGGTGGAGCGGCGTCGCAAGGCGCGGGCCGGCTCTCTCTCGGGCTTCAGGATGCTGGGGTTATGGTAAAGGAAGATTGAAGCGGGGGTGGGTGGCGGTGTCCCGCTTCCACCTCAGCCCTCGTCGTCCGGCTCGCGGTCCAGAAACAGGGCCTCGAAATCCTGTCCGCCGTAGAACACGTTGGTGATCCGTACCCGGTTCGGCTCGACCCGATAGGCGATCACGGCCGAGTGCTCGAACGGCACGGTGCGCAGACCGGATTCCAGATCGTCACGGGGACGCCCACCATGTGGAGCGTCGCCGATGCGTTCGCAGCGGTCCTTGATCCGCTGTACGAAACCCCTCGTGGTTCTCACGTTGCGGCTGGCCCGCATGACAACCCGGAAGATGTCGCGCAAATCGGCCTGCGCTTCCGCTCGATAAGTGACCGGAAGCCTACGCACATTTGGCCTCGTTCTCGGCTTCAGCCTCAGCCTCGGCGAAGAGCGCATCCAGGTTGGCTTGCACCTCATCTCCAGTCAAATCGGGCCGCGGGTCATCCAGCGAACGGCGGATGCGGGCGCGGATGGCGTTCAGACGCTCGGCGTGCTCCTCGCGCTGGCGCTGCCAGAGACGCACCGCGTCGCGCAGAACCTCGCTCGTGGAGGCGTACTCGCCCGATGCCACGCTCTCGCGCACGGCGCGGAGCTGTTCGGACGTCATGGTGATACTGATTTTCTCGGCGGCCTGCATGGCGGACCCTCTCCGTGATCGGAGAGAACGGTAGCATAAAATCCCACCAGGATCACGAGCGCGCGGCCGCGTGAGGCCCCGCGCCGCCTCAGCGGCGCGACGCGCCCGCCCTCACCGCTTCGGCACATCCCCCCCGCCGGCCGGCCGGCGCATCTCGAAGCGGTTCTCCGATTCGACCGTGAAATAGTCGAAGTAGCCGCCGCGCATGATCGGGCGCATCGCCCCGGTATCGACCCGGCCTTCCGGCGTCACGAAGCGGTCGTCGATATACATCGACACGACCTGGCCGATCACCATGAAGTAGGCCGCCTCCCCGCCCTCGGCCGGGACGAGCGGGATGGTCTGGAGCCATTTGCATTCGAGGGCGGCGGGGGCGTCCGCCACCCGCGGCGGGCGCACCTTGCGCGAGGGCGCGGTGGCGAGGTTCGCGAAGGCGAACTCGCTCTCGCCGCGCGGCAGCGGCGCCGAGGAAAGGTTCATCCCCTCGCGCAGGTCGAAGGTCGCGAGGCTGCAGACGAACTCGCCGCCCTCCTCCGCGAAGGTCAGCGCGTCCTTGCGGCCGTAGGAGGAGAACATCACCATCTCGGGGCTGTCCCCGACCCCGTTGAAGAACGAGTAGGGCGAGAGGTTCAGCTGTCCCGAAGCGCTGAGCGCGCTGACCCAGCCGATCGGGCGCGGCGCCACCAGGGCCTTGAACGGATTGTGCTTCAGGGTGCGGGTCTCGGCGTCGTAATGCATCGGCGGCCCCGGGATTCTCTGGAACGGGCGGCCCGCCGACGCGGACCGTCCGCCGTCCAGTAGAGCATCCGCCGGCCGCGGCGCCAGCCCGCCGCCGGTCAGTACCGCGTCACGATTTCGGCCAGCGCCGGCCGCGGCCGGTCGGGCGGCACCTGCTCGGCCCGGCCGACATGGACGAAGCCCGCCAGCCGCTCGGCCGGGTCGAGGCCCAGCGCGTCGAGCACCCGGCGGTCATAGGCCATCCACTCGGTGAGCCAGGCGGTGCGAAAGCCGAGACCGTTGGCCGCCACGATCAGGTTCATGCAGACGGCGCCGGCCGAGAGCACCTGCTCCCAGTCGGGGATCTTCACGTGCGGGCCGGCCCGCGACACCACGGCGATCACGAGCGGCGCCTGGGCCAGCCGCCCGGCCTCGAGGGCGAGCCGCTTGTCGTCGGCCTCCGGGTGGTCGGCCCGGTAGACGTCGGCCACCACGCGGCCGATGCGGGCTTGGGCCTCACCCTCGATCACGATGAAGCGCCAGGGCGCGAGCTTGCCGTGGTCCGGCACGCGGGACGCGACGGCGAGGATGGCGTCCAGCTCCTCGAGGGACGGGCCGGGGCCGGCGAGCTGCGCCGGCGCGACCGAGCGGCGGGTACGGAGAAGGTCGAGGATTGCGTTCATCTCGGCTTCAGTGGCTTGAGCTATAGCGGACGGACGGAGACGACAGGCTGCCATCCTGGCGCCCCGATGCTCCCTTTAAGCACCATTCCGCCCCGGACGGCCACGTCCGGGCGCGACGTGAAGCCGGGCGCCGGGCGAACCGGGCCGAGGACGCCGACCGCACCATGACGCGCTCCCCCGCATCCCCTTCCCACAACGGCTTCGCCCATCCCTGGAGTTCCCGGGATTTCTGGCTGGCGCTCGCCGCCGTGATGCTGTTCTGGGCCGCCGCCGCCGCGGTGTGGCCGCTTCACGGCGCGGTGGTGCCGTGGGATTCCAAGAACCACTTCTACCCGATGCTGCGCTACCTCGGGGCGGCGCTGGCGAACGGCGAATTGCCGCTGTGGAACCCCTACCACTTCGCCGGGCACCCCTCGGTCGCCGATCCGCAATCGCTCCTCTTCACCCCGACGATGCTGCTCTTCGCGTGGCTCGACCCCTCGCCGTCGATGGAGCTGTTCGACGCGGTGGTGTTCGCCCACCTGATTCCCGGCGCGGTCGCGACGCTGCTGCTGTTTCGCCGCCGCGGCTGGCACGCCGCCGGCGCGGTCGCGGCCGCGATGGTGTTCGTGCTCGGCGGCTCGGCCTCGGCCCGGCTGCAGCATACCGGCATGATCCTCTCCTACGGCTTCGTGCCGCTGGCCTGGTGGCTCCTGGAGGAGGCGCTCGCGCGCCGCTCCTACGCCTTCGGTCTCGCCTTCGCGGTGGTGGCCGCCGTGATGACGGTGGGGCGCGACCAGGTGGCGTTCCTGTGCGGCCTGAGCCTGATCGGCGTCGCGGCCCACGCGGTGCTCACGGCGCCGGCGCCCTTCGCCTACCTGCGGGCGCGGATCGGCGTGCTCGCCGTCATGGCGGCGGTCGGCGGCGCCCTGCTCGCCGTGCCTTCGCTCCTCACCATGCAGTTCCTGATGACCTCGACCCGGCCGTCCTTCGGCTACGGCGCGGCCATCATGGGCTCGCTGCCGCCCTCGAGCTTCGCCACCGCACTCTTCGCCGACGTGTTCGGCTCGCTGCGCTGGACCTACGATTACTGGGGTCCGGACTGGCAATCGATGGATGGCAACACCTGGACCGACCGGGCGGTGAACTACCTCTTCGCCGGGACCCTGCCGGCCCTGCTGATCCTGTGGCACGGCTTCGCCGGCGGACGGCTGGCCGCCCGGGAGATCCGCTATCCGGTCATCGTGCTCGGTGCCGCCACGCTCTACGCGCTCGGGCGCTACACCCCGCTCTTCGCGCCGATCTTCGACCACTTCCCCGGCGTCGACCTCTACCGCCGGCCCGCGGACGCCACCTTCGTCATCAATATCGGGCTCTCGCTCACCGCCGGCTACCTCGTCCACCGCTACGTCACGGAGGGGGCGCCCCGGTTCCGGTCGGGCGCCATCGGCTTCGGCCGCGCCGTCCGCCTCGCCCTGCCGGCTCTCGCGCTCGCGGCCGTCAGTGGCATCCTCTTCGTGTCCTACACCTACGCGGCCAAGGCCCACCACCTGCCGGACGCGCTGCGCGACGGCCTGATCGGCGCCGGCATCGCGCTCGCCGCGGTGGTGGCGATGCTGCGGGCCGCCCCCGGCCGGCGGGCCCTCGTCGCGTCGTGCCTGGTGGCTTTGCTCGGGGCGGAGCTCGTCTGGCGCAATGCCGGCAACTCCCTCAATGCCGAGCCGGCGGGCCGCTACGCGGTGTTCCAGAAGCTGCCGCCGGAGCAGCTCCAGGGCCTGACGCTGCTCAAAGCCGAGCTCGACGCCCGCCACGCCAAGGGCGAGCATCCGCGGGTCGAGATCCTGGGCCTCGGCGGCGCCTGGCAGAACGCCTCGATGGTGCTCGGGCTCGAGGACACGATCGGCTACAACCCCCTGCGGCTCGCCGATTACGAGCGCGCCGTCGGCCCCGGCGAGAACGCCGCCGACCCGAACCTGCGCCAGTTCCCCGGCCTGTTCCGCGGCTACCGCTCGCGGCTCGCGAGCCTGCTCGGCCTCGAATACCTCGTCCTCGACCGGCCGGCCGAGCGGCTGCCGCGGCACTTCCCGCAGCTGACCGGCGCGAAGCTCCTCTACGGCTCGGGCGAGATGTGGATCTACCGCCTCGACCCGGCCAAGCCCCGGGCCTACCTGGCGACCCGCCTCGTCCCGGTCGATTCCGAGAGCGTGCTCAACCAGGACGAATTGCCCGAGTTCGAGGGCAACGAGACGGCCCTGGTCGACCAGGACAGCGTGCCGAAGATCAAGGGCGGGTTCGGCTTGCACGACCCGGCCGCGCCGGTGACCGCCGCGACGGGCACGGCGACCATTCTCGCCTATCGCCGCAATGTCGTCACCGTGGAGGTCGAGACCGACCGCGACAGCGTGCTGGTGCTGCACGACATCTTCTACCCGGGCTGGCAGGCGCGGGTGGACGGTGAGCGCCGCCCGATCCTGCGCACCAACCTGCTCTTCCGCGGGGTCGAGGTGCCGGCCGGCAAGCACGTGGTCGAGTTCCGGTTCCGGCCGCTCTCGGTCGACAACCTGGTGGCGGCGGCGAGCGAATTGCTGGCGAGGGACGATGACGCGGGCGAGACGGCGGTTCGGTAAAACCCTGGCGCTCGCGCTCGCGGCGAGTCCTTCCCTCGCGGCGAGTCCTGCTCTGGCTCAGGCTCCGCTTCCGGGCAGCGCGCAGGGCGTCGCGCCGCAGGGCGTGACGCAGGGGCCGCCCCCGGCGCCGGCCCCCGCCGAGGCCAGCCTGTCCCTGCGGGCAGTGCTGACCAGCGAGGCCAAGCCCCTGCGCGGCGGCCTGACCTGGCGGATCTACGAGGACCGGCCGGAGGGCGGCAAGCCCGTGGTGCTGGCCCGCTCCGAGGAGGCGCAGCCGACCTTCCGGCTGCCGCCGGGCAGCTACCTCACCAACGTGACCTACGGCTTCGTCAGCACCTCGAAGCGCGTGACCCTGAATTCGGGGGCTTCGAGCGACCAGCTCACCGTCAATGCCGGGGCGCTTCGCCTCTCCGGCGCGGTCGGCGAGGCGAAGATCGCCGGGAGCCAGCTCGCCTTCGCGGTCTTCGTGCCGATCGGCAACAACCCGGAGGGGCGGCTCGTGCGCGACGGCGTCAAGGCCGGCGAGGTGGTGCGCCTGCCCGAGGGCACCTACCACGTCGTCTCGACATGGGGCGATTCGAACGCGATCCAGCGCGCCGACCTGAAGGTCGAGAACGGGCGCCTCACCGACGCGACCCTCAACCACCGCGCCGCCACCGTGACCCTGAAACTCGTCGCCAGCCCCGGCACCGAGGCCTTCGCCGGCACCGCCTTCAGCGTGCTGACGCCGGGCGGCGACACGATCCGCGAGGCGATCGGCGCCTTCCCGCAGGTGACCCTGGCGGAGGGCGAGTACCAGCTGATCGCCCGCCACGACGGCAAGGTCTACACCCAGGACTTCAAGGTCGAGAGCGGCGTCGACCGCGACATCGAGGCGATCGCCAAGGACCCGTGAATGTCGGCCCCCCTGAGCGTCAGGCCCCTTCAGCGTCAGCGTCCCGCGCCTGATGACCGGGCGCGATCCCCGGACGGCGGCGGCTTTCGGCGAGCGGGCTAACTCCCGGTTAAGCGCGCGGCCGGCAAGCGGCCCCGCTTCCCCCAGCGTAACGGCGAAGCCCGCAAGTCTCGCGGGGCGGCTTATCCGGATCTTAACCCGCTGACGCAACGTTGGCCGCATGCGATGCGTGCCTGACTTCATCAGCGACGAGAAGGGATCGACGGCCGTCGAGTTCGGCCTTGTCGGCCTGCTGTTCATCGCCATCCTCGTGGGCACGATGACCGTGGCCCAGATCCTGTATTTCGGCCAGAAGCTCGACTACGCGACCGAGCAGGCGTCGCGGCAGGTCCTCATCGGCACGACCCAGCAGCAGACTGCGCCCGCCAGCCTGGCGAGCTTCACGCAGGCGCTCTGCGGCCACCTGCCTACGGCGATGTCCTGCAGCGACGTCATCGTCAACCTGTACGTCGTGCCGGCGGTCAAGCCGGGCTATTACGCCTACGCGAAGTCCGACATGACCGGCCTGACGCTGCCGCCCCTGACGCCGGGCAGCGGCCAGTTCTCCCTCGGCACCCGGGGCGACTACCAGTACCTGCAGGTCATCTACCCGGTGACCCTCCTGCCGCCCTTCGTGACCGGCTGGCTCGACGCCACCACGACCTACAAGGGCAAGGCGGCCTACCTGCTGATCTCGACCGCCGCCTTCCGCGTCGAGCAGTACCAGTCGCCATGATGCGGCCTGCGCTCCTCGCCCGGATCCGGCGCTTCCGCCCGGCCGATGACGGGCTCGCCGCCATCGAGCTCGCGCTGGTCCTGCCCATGCTCCTCACGCTGCTGCTCGGGGGCATCCAGCTCGTCGCCTACGTCAACGCGTCGCGCAAGGTCGACCTGGTGGTGCGGTCGATCAGCCAGATGATCTCGCAGAAGACGCCCCCCACCGACAACAGCACGGTCAACGGCCTCGTCAACCAGTGGGACCTGCATTTCAGCTACGACGCATCGCTGGTCTTGTTCCCATTCCTGATGAGCGAGGCCAAGCGCCAGGGCAAGCAGTGGTGGCAGGTCATCACGATCAACTACGCCAGCATCCAGTTCAAGCCGACCACAGCGACCTGCGCGGACCCGACCGACCAGAGCGCCTGCTACAGCGCCGGCGTGGTGTGGACCAGCACCGGCACGACGCAGCCGGCGAGCGGACCGCTCTACCGGCGCTGCGGCGCGGCGCTGATCCCGGCCGACGACAATGCGGCCGCGACCCCGACGACCCTGCCGCGCTCCCTCTACGGCCCCGCCTCGGTGGTGGTGATCGACGCGGTGTTCACCTTCACGCCGACCTTCGGGGCGCGGTACCTGCCCTCGTTCGACATCAAGCGCTCGGCCTACGTCCAGCCGCGCTACGTCCCGCTGATCGACTTCGACACCACCGGCAACGACGGAATCGCCACGAAATGTCCCTGACTCGCGCATCCCGGCTCACCGCGGCGCTGGCATCGCTGATGCGGGACCGCGACGGCGGCATCGGCATCATCTTCGGGCTTAGCCTGATCCCGATCGTCGGCCTCGTCGGGCTTGGGGTCGATTACGGCATGGCGATCACCAACCGCGCGCGGCTCGACCGGGCGGCGGATGCGTCGGCGCTCGCCGCCGTGGTGACGGCCAAGGCCTACGTCGCCGCCAACGCGTCGCAGAGCGGCGTCCTCGACAAGGCGAGAGCCGCGGGGGTGGCGCAGGCCGTCAACACCTTCAAGGTCAATACCGGCAGCGTGCCGCTGTCGACCGTGACGCTGGCGACGCCGACAGTCGACATCTCAGGCCAGACGATCACCGCCGCCGTGACCTACACGGCGATTGTCCAGAACAGCTTCGCGAAGCTGTTCAGGGTCCCGACCACCACGGTCACCAACACGTCCAAGGCATCCGCCGACCTGCCGAGCTACCTGGACTTCTACCTGATGGTCGACGTGTCGGGCTCGATGGGCCTGCCGACGACAGCGGATGGCATGGCCCTGCTCGCCAGCAAGAACACCGACATGTTTTATGATTACCAGCAAGGATGTCAATTCGCTTGCCATTTTCAGAGAACGAAGGATAGCGACGACAACAACAGACCTGATTTCATAGGCTGGAATGTAGCCGTTTCCAACAAAATACAATTGCGCTCAGATGCAGTTAATGATGCAGTCTGCAAGCTCATCGATCGAGCTGCCGCACCTACAGTTCCAGGGCAGTACAGGATAGGTATTTACCCATTCATAAATCAGATGGCCACTCTCATAGATTTAACAATGCAGATCAACGATCTTAGAACAACGGCACAATGCACAACATCCCCACGCCTCGCCTTCACCAATCTTCTCGATACTGGTACGACTCAGCTCTATACCAACAACGATCCAACCACCGGCACTGGCTCCGGCGGAACGCATTTCGAAAACGCCTTTCCACAGATGACGACGCTCGTTGGGCAAAAAGGAGCCGGTGACGGCTCGACAGCCACGTCCCGCAAGCCCTTCGTCTTCCTCATCACCGACGGCATGCAAAACGGCCAGAATTTCTACGACCGTTCGAGAACGGGGAAGCTCGCCTACTCAGGATATGCCTCCAAGTACAAGCCGCAAATCAACGGATATAACTATGCGGACTGGGATGGATCGAAGCCATCCCAGATCGATTCGAGATATTGCGACGCCTTGAAAGCCGCCGGCGCGACGATTTCGATTCTCTACATTCCCTACAATCAGATTAGTTTCACCAACAACAGCGGCTACATCGCCTGGGAGAACAACCGGGTCAACGGTTTCAGCCCGACCCTGGCGACGCCGCTCCAGGCCTGCGCCTCCGGACCGAACTACTTCCGCACCGCCAACTCGCCTGAGGCCATCACTGCCGCTCTGTCGGCGATGTTCGACGACGCGCTGAAGGTCGCTCGTCTCATCCAGTAAGGGCGCAAGCCAGAGCGCGACCTCCCCCGGCTTCCGGTCGGGCGTATCCGATCTGGCTGCGACGACATGGAACCTGGGTTAGGACCCAGGTCCAGGGAAGGAGGGTGCGGGCACGACGGCCGAACGGCGGTCTCGCGACGGCCGTTCGACGGTACCGGGTTCCTACGGAACCGGCGTTTCCCCGTGCTGCCCGTCGAGCGTCACCCCCTCGCTCGGCACGCTGTCGGCCACGGCCTGCGCCCGGCGCAGATCCGGGAAGGTCGCCTCGGCCACCAGTTCGGCCAGGGCCTGGTCGAGCGGCAGGGTGCGGCTCTGGGGGCTGCCGAGGCGGCGGATCGAGACGGTGCGCTCCTCGCCCTCCTTGCGGCCGACGACCAGCATCACCGGCACCTTGGCGTGGGAATGCTCGCGGACCTTGTAGTTGATCTTCTCGTTGCGAAGATCGGCCTCGGCTCGCAGGCCCACGGCATCAGCCGCCTTCAGGACCTCGCGGGCGTAAGGGTCGGCCTCGCCGGTGATCGTTGCCACCACGACCTGGAGCGGTGCCAGCCAGAGCGGGAAGTGGCCGGCGAAATGCTCGATCAGGATGCCGGTGAAGCGCTCCATCGAGCCGCAGATCGCCCGGTGGACCATCACCGGGGTCTTCTTCTGCCCGTCGGCATCGACGAAGAAGGCGCCGAACCGCTCCGGCAGGTTGAAGTCGACCTGCGTCGTGCCGCATTGCCAGTCGCGGCCGATGGCGTCGCGCAGCACGTACTCGAACTTGGGCCCGTAGAAGGCGCCCTCCCCCGGGTTGATCGCGGTCTTGATCCGGCCGCCGGACTGCTCCTCGATCTGGGCGAGCACCCGGGTCATCACCTCCTCGGCGTGGTCCCACAGCGTGTCCGACCCAACCCGCTTCTCCGGCCGCGTCGAGAGCTTCACCACGATCTCGTCGAAGCCGAAATCGGCGTAAGTCGAGAGGATCAGGTCGTTGATCTTCAGGCACTCGGCGGCGAGCTGGTCCTCGGTGCAGAAGACGTGGGCGTCGTCCTGGGTGAAGGCCCGTACCCGCATCAGCCCGTGCAGCGCCCCCGACGGCTCGTAGCGCGAGACCGAGCCGAACTCGGCGAGCCGCAGCGGCAGGTCGCGGTAGGATTTCAGCCCGTGCTTGAAGATCTGCACGTGGCCGGGACAGTTCATCGGCTTGATCGCGAAGACACGCTCGTCCTCGGTCTTCGTGACGAACATATTTTCCCGATACCAGTCCCAGTGACCGGAGGTCTCCCACAGGGCCTTGTCGAGGATCTGAGGCGCGTTCACCTCGGCGTAGTCGCCCTTCAGGCGCCGGCGCATGTAGGCGATGAGGGATTGGAACAGCGTCCAGCCCTTCGGGTGCCAGAACACCACGCCCGGCCCCTCCTCCTGGAAGTGGAAGAGGTCCATCTCGCGGCCTAAGCGGCGGTGGTCGCGGCGCTCGGCCTCGGCGAGGCGGTTGAGATAGGCGTCGAGATCGGCTTGGGTTCCCCAGGCCGTGCCGTAGATCCGGCTCAGCATCGGCTTCGTCGAATCGCCGCGCCAGTACGCGCCCGCGACCTTCATCAGCTTGAAGGCGGTGCCGACCTTGCCCGTCGAGGTCATGTGCGGGCCGCGGCAGAGGTCGAACCACGCGCCCTGGCGGTAGAGCCGCAGATCCTCGCCCGGCGGAATCGCGTCGACGAGTTCGACCTTGAACGCCTCACCCTTCTCCTCGAACAGCCTGCGCACGTCGTCGCGGGCCCAGACCTCCTTGGTGAAAGGGGCGTCGCGGGCGATGATCTCGCGCATCCGCGCCTCGATCGCCGGGAAATCGTCCGGCGAGAACGGGGTCTCGCGGTGGAAGTCGTAGTAGAAGCCGTTCTCGATCACCGGACCGATCGTGACCTGTGTCTCCGGCCACAGCGACTGCACGGCTTCTGCCAGCACGTGGGCGCAATCGTGCCGGATCAGCTCCAGGGCCCGCGGGTCGGTGCGGTCGAGGAACTCGATGCGGACGTCCTCGGCGATCGTGTCGTCGAGATCGCGGACGGTCCCGTCGAGCGCCATCGCCACGGTGCGCTTGGCGAGCGACTTGGCGATGCCCTCGACCACGGCACGGCCGGTCACGGCCCCGTCGTAGGACCGGGTGGCGCCATCGGGAAATGTCAGGATCGGCATGGGTCTCAAAGGCTCCTCGGGGCTCACTCCTGCGCACGGTGCAGGTAAGCCGGGTGGTGGACGGCGTCCGGCGGGCCCAAGGCCGCGGGGTTCATGACCGCGGGGCTCATGGCCGCGCACCGGACCGGCGCCCTATACCAGCGATGCCGGGACTTGTCAGACACAGTCCCGCGGCTTCGCGCTCAGCCCTCGACGCTCTCGCAGAGCGGCGGCGGCGCGTTGACCCCGCGCCAGCGGCCATAGGCCCAGGGGCGGTGCCAGGCGCTACCGGCGGGAAGCGCCTCGGGGACGAGGTCGATGCCGTGGGTGCCGAACGGGCCGCAGCGGCAGATCCGGGCGAAGCCCATCCAGCCGCCGGCCCAGAGGCCGTGGCGCTGGATCGCCTCATCGGTATAGGCCGAGCAGGACGGCCAGTGCCGGCACTGGCGCCCGACGAGGCCCGACAGGCTCAGCTGGTAGCCGCGGATGGCGAGATGCGCCGCGCGGCGGGCCGGTCTCACGCCAGCACCGCTTCTCTCTTGGCCGCGACCTGATCGAGGGCATCGACCACCGCGTCGAAGGTGAGCAGGGTCGAGGCGTGGCGCGCCTTGAAGTCCCGCACCGGCTCCAGCACCGCGAAATCGGCGAATTTTCCCTCCGGCGCCGGGCCGTTCTCCTTCAGCATCCGCCGCACCGTCTCGCGCAAACCGCGCAGCTCCTCGGCGCTGGCGCCGACCACGTGGCGGGCCATCAGCGAGGAGGCGGCCTGGCCGAGCGCGCAGGCCTTCACGTCGTGGGCGAAGTCGGTGACCGTGTCGCCCTCGGTGACGAGGTCGACCGTCACGGTCGAGCCGCACAGCTTCGAGTGCTTGGACGCGCTCGCTTCGGGGCTCGGCAGACGGCCGAGGCGGGGGATGTCCGCCGCGAGGGCGAGGATGCGGGCGTTGTAGATGTCGTCGAGCATGGCATTCGTACTTTGGACGAGAGGGGCCGCGGGACGGACGAATCGGGCTTGACCGGACGGGTCTGACTTTGGCTTGACGGAAGGATGAGCTTGAGAACGCGGTGACCTGCTGCGCGCCCGGCGCATTGCGTGCGCCGGGCGGATTCCCGATATAGGCACGGTTGCCCGGCGGCGCGAGGCGCGGCCGGATCGGGGCGCATCTCTGGTCCCGGCATGGCTCGCCTCGTAGGGCGGCCCTGATCTTGGAGGCGTGATGGATGCGGTGCTGAAGTCCTTGTCGGTCCGGGCCCCGGAGGCGGCCGACAAGCGCAGCGACGCCCCCCGGCCGGAGCGCGTCACCGAACGCCCAACCCGCCAGGAGGCCGAGGCCGCCGTGCGCACCCTCCTGCGCTGGGCCGGCGACGATCCGGAGCGCGAGGGCCTGCTCGAGACGCCACAGCGCGTGGTCAAGGCCTACGAGCAGATCTTCGGCGGCTACCGCCAGGACGCGGACGCCATCCTCGACCGGGTGTTCGAGGAGGTCGAGGGCTACAACGACATCGTGCTGGTCCGCGACATCGCCTTCCACTCTCATTGCGAGCACCACATGGTGCCGTTCATCGGGCGTGCCCACATCGCCTATTACCCGCGGCGCGGCGTCGTCGGCCTGTCGAAGCTCGCCCGCGTGGTCGACGCCTTCGCTCGCCGCCTCCAGACCCAGGAGACGATGACGGCCCAGATCGCCGAGACGATCGATTCGGTGCTGCATCCCCGCGGCGTCGCCGTCATGGTGGAGGCCGAGCACCTGTGCATGGCGATGCGCGGCGTGCAGAAATCCGGCGTCTCGACCATCACCACCCAGTTCACCGGCGTGTTCAAGCAGGACCCGACCGAGCAAGTCCGCTTCCTCACCCTGGTCCGCGACCGGCGATGACCCCGCTCCCCACCTTCGACGCCCCCGGCAGCAAGCACGCGCTGGAGGAAGGCGAGACCTTCACCCCGCGCTTCGGCCCGGACGGCCTGATCACCGCGCTCGCGGTCGATGCCGATTCGGGCGCGGTGCTGATGCTCGCCCACATGAACGCCGAGTCGCTCGCCCGCACGCTCGCCACCGGCGAGGTCTGGTACTGGTCGCGCTCGCGCTCCGAGCTCTGGCACAAGGGCGCCACCAGCGGGCAGGTCCAGACCCTCGTCGAGATGCGGGTCGATTGCGACCAGGACGCCCTGCTCCTGCGGGTGCGGGTGGGGGGCGACGGCGGCTGCTGCCATACCGGGCGGCGGGACTGCTTCTATCGCGGGGTCTCGTACGATGCGGGAAGCGGGGCGGTGAGGCTGGTAGCGCGCGCCTCGTAGCCGAGTCGCGAGGTCCTCCTCTTTTCGGCGACGGCAGGAGTGTCGAAACAATCTTCTTTCAGAAACAAGCGCGGGATCCCCTCTCCCGAGTGGGAGAGGGGTAGGGGTGAGGGTGATACGCTTCAGTGTGAAGCTGAGAGAGTTGAGCTGCGCAGCTCAACGCTCGGCGTCATATTCTGAACCCGAGCCACCCTCACCCCCGGCCCCTCTCCCACTCGGGAGAGGGGGGACCTGAGCTATTTCTTTCTACGGACAGCCCTGCATCGCCCCCTGGCCT
>NZ_JBEXZS010000151.1:0-26359 GCF_040593685.1 Methylobacterium sp. EM32
CGGGCGGCGCAACGGGTGCGACCGGTGCTGCGGGTGTGACTGGGGCGACGGGCGCCGCTGGTGCGACCGGTTCCGCCGGCGCGACGGGTGCGACCGGATCGGACGGCGCGACGGGTGCGACCGGTTCCGCCGGCGCGACGGGTGCGACCGGTTCCGCCGGCGCGACGGGTGCGACCGGTTCTGCCGGTGCCACGGGCGCGACCGGTCCTGTCGGTGCCACCGGCGCGACCGGACCGGAGGGGCCCACGGGTGCGACCGGACCGGTGATCTGCTTCGCGTCGGGAACGATGATCCTGACGCCGCAGGGCGAGCGCCCGGTCGAGGCCTTGCAGCCCGGCGACGCCGTCGTCACGGCCGCCGGGGAGACGGTCCTGATCCGCTGGGTCGGCCGCCGTCACGTCGACCTGCGGCGTCATCCGCGGCCCGAGCGGGCCCAGCCGGTCCGGATCGCGGCGCACGCCTTCGGTCCCGGCCTGCCGCACCGCGACCTCGTCGTCTCGCCCGGCCACGCGCTCTTCGTCGAGGACGTGCTGATCCCGGCGGGCGTGCTGATCAACGGCACGACGGTCGCCCAGCTCGATCGCGCCGACATCCTCTACCACCACGTGGAACTGCCGGTTCACGACGTGCTGGTGGCCGACGGCCTGCCCGCCGAGAGCTACCTCGATTGCGGCCAGCGCGGGACCTTCGAGAACCACGACGGCCCGGTCACCCTGCACCCGGACTTCGTCGCGGTGGCCTTGAACCTGGAACTGGCCTGCGCGCCGTTCCTGCTCCACGGCCCGGTCGTCGACCGCGTCCGGGCGCGGCTCGCCGCGGCCGAGGTCGCCCGTGAGGTGAAGCCGGCGCGCTCGCTCGTCGCGCGCCTCCTGCGGCGGGCCTGACCCGCGCCGGGCCTTGGGGCCGGTCCCTTGGGCCGGTCTTCTGGCCGGCCCGACGAACCCGCCCGCGGCGCCCCTTCACGGTGCGCCGCGGGCCTTGTCTCGCAATGGTGGCGCCCGAGGGCGCAGAGCCGGTACCGGATCGTCCTCACCGGTTGCGGGCCAGCGCCTTCACCTCGCAGACGAGCCACGGATCCCGCTCCTCGCTGGCGGTGTCAGCGTCGCCCCTTTCCCGGACGACTGTAGCGACAGCGGAAGGAGATCCGGGATCCAGCAGAGGAAGTGCTGCGAAGCGGCTCTATCTTTTCAACGCTGCAGACCGACGGACGCTTCGCGACGTCTTGTGCTGGATCCCGGATCTCCTTCCACTTCGTTTCAGTCGTCCGGGAAAGGGGGGGATCATGAAGACGAGCCATTCCACGCGCTTTGGCCGTCGCATCCGCATGCCGTCATCGCCGCCATGACCCAGTCCCGCGACGCGTCCCTCCTCGCACGATCGGGGCTGTTCGACGTCAACCACTACCTGCTCGAATCCCCCGACGTCGTCGCGGATGGCGGCGATCCGCTGGAGCATTTCTGCCGGTTCGGCGCCCGCGAGGGCCGGCGCCCGAACCTCTACTTCGATCCGGCCTGGTACGCAGGCCTGTATCTCGGCGGGAATCCCGACGGCGTGAACCCGGTCTGCCACTATGTCCGGGTCGGCGAGCGCGCGGGGTTCCGGCCGGCCTGCACCTTCGATCCGGCCTGGTACGCGCGCACCTATGGTTTGAAGTCCAGCACCTCGGCGCTCCGGCACTACCTCGCCCACCGCCGCAGCCAGCGTTACGCGCCGAACGCCCTGTTCGACCTCGCCTTCTACCTGGAGCGCCACGGCGCCGAGATCGGCCGCAACCGGGACGCCTTCGCGCATCTCCTGCGCCACGGGGCGCGGCGCGACCTCGACCCTTGCGCCGGCTTCGACGCCGCGGCTTATCGCGCCCGCCACGGCCTCCCGAGAGTGCCCGCCTCGGCGCTCATCGCGGACCAGGAGGCCTGCAACCCCGTGATCCACCACCTCAAGCGCGAGGCGGCCGAGGCGCAGGCCCGCCGCGCGCACGGCGATGGCCCTCCGTGGTGGCGGCGGTTGCTGCGCCGCCGGTGAGCGGCACGCCGGCCTGGAGCGGCCGGCGTGCCAATTGCGCCTAGAGCACTTCACGATTGCGTTGCAATCGCGAAGCTCTCTAGCTCTTTGATTTTGCCGCATTTTCTTCGACGGACCGGCGTCCACTTCGTCGGAAAATGCTCTAATACGGCTTCGGCTTCATCAGCGTCCCGCGGGTGGAGAGGAACGCCACGACGATCCACGGACAGACGAACACCAGGAAGAACAGCAAGCCCATCACGAGCCTCCTCTCGGTTGTGTCACGCTCAACCCCATCAATGCCGCGCGGCCGGCGGGGGTTGCACACCGGCCGCGCGACGAGAGCCGGGCTACTCGCTCCCGGCCGGCTCGTCGGTGTCCCGGGCGCGGTGGAGCAGGAAGATCGACACCACCATCACCAGGATCAGCCCGGCGAGCACCCCGAGCTCGATCATCGAGGCGCGGAACAACGCCTCCTTCTGCGGGGTCCAGGCCGATTCGTGCATCTGCTCGGCGGTCTGTAGCGTCAGGACGAGGACGCGCCGGATCGAGGCGATCAGCCCGACGATCAGGAACGGCTCGCAGGTCAGCTTGCCCGAGCGCATCGACACCCGCACCGTGTGCAGGATCTCGACCAGCATCAGCAGGAACAGCAGCCGGTCGACCACGTCGAGGAGCTGCGCGGCAGCCCCCACCGACGTGACCGCCTTCAGGGTCATGCCGGCGGCATCGACCAGCGCCATCACGGCGGTGAGCGCGAGCAGCACGCCGAGGGCGGCGTAGATCGCGTGCTCGGTGTGCAGGAAGACGAAGGCGGAGAGCCGCGTCAGGCGCCCGCCCTCGGCTTCAGCCTTCTCCAGTTTCGCGGTCTCGACCATGGCTGTCTCCGGAGGGCGTGGCGGGATCGTTCAGCTCAGCGAAGGGGGGCAGCGCAGGGGAGGTCAACGCAGTGCTCTGGGCATGCGGAACGGCAGCATCAGGCGCACCAGCGGGTTGGTGAACCGGTCGAGGTCGAGGGCCTCGTGCACCGGCCGCACCGCCTCGCCGCAGATCCGCGCCGAGAGCAGCGAGCGCGAATAGAACGGCGCGTCCTCGAACTTCCGCACCACGGAAGCCCGGCCGTCGTCGCTGCGGGTGGCGCGGGGCAGGCGCCACAGCGTCGGCGGCAGGGCGGCCGGACCGGGCGGCTCGATCGGGCGCGGGGTGCCGTCGGGATCGAAGCGCAGGGACAGGTCCTGGCGGCTGCCGTCGCGGCGCTCGACGTCGTAGAGGATCGCCGCGCCGCGTCGGAGCGTCGAGCGCGACCAGGTCCAGCTCCGGAACGACTCCTCGAGGGGGACGTCGCCGTCGTTGGTGTCGAAATAGGCGTGGCCGTTCCAGCGCAGGGACGGCCGGTCGAGCGCCACTTCGATCCGCGAGGACGGCGCGAGCGGCCACCAGCGGTGGCGCCCCTCCGCGTCGAGGGTGAAGGGGCCGGGCGTGATCCCGGCCGGCCGCACCCGGATGGTGCCGGAGAGCCGCGAGGGTAGGGGGCTCGTCACCTCGTCGACCCGGATGGTCAGCTCCGTGCCGTCCCACTCCATCGCGCTCGGCCCGATGGCGAGCGACGTCGCGTTGCGGGCGACGCTGGCACGGCCGCGCTCGGTCATCGCCCAGGCCTTGGGCCTGCCGTACAATACCACGTTGACGGCGGAGTGGTTGATCGGGTCCCCGCGCCCGCTCCAGGCATAGTAGGGCGAGAACACGCTGCCGAGGAACGCGATCACGGTGATCCCGTGCTGCCCGTCGTCGCTGACGCCGTCGACGTACCACCAGGCATAGCCGCCAGGCGGCACGCTCAGGTCGAACCGAGGTCCTTGAGCCCGAGATCCTGCATCACGCTCGCCGCCGCGAGCCGGCCCGATTGCGCCGCCATCGGCACGCCCGGCCCCGGATGGACGCTGCCCCCCGCGAGATACAGCCCCGGCAGCCGCGTCCGCGCCCCCGGGCGGCGGAACGACGCCATCCAGCCGTGCGAGGCCCGGCCGTAGAGCGCCCCGCCCGTCGCCGGAAACAGCGTCTCGAACTCCGCCGGATTCGTGGTCGTCCGCGCCGTCTCGGCGATCGTCAGGCCGCAGGCGGAGAGCCGCCGGCTCATCGTGTCGTGGCATCGGGCGATCTCCTCACGGGACAAGGCGGCGCCGCGGGCGGGCGCGTTGACGAGGCAGAGCAGGGCTTCCGGGGACCGGTCGGGCACGCCGTCGTCCTGGCGGTCTTGCGCGCAGACATAGACGGTGGGGTCCCGCGGCAGGCGGCCGGCCCGGGTCAGGTCGGCGAACTCGGCCGCGTAGTCGGGCGAGAAGAACACGTTGTGGCGCACGAGGTCGAAGCCGGACGGCCGGCCCGCCACCGCGAAGGTCACGGCCGAGAGCGAGCGCTCGCCCGCCGGCACCGGATCGACCGCCCGGGCCGGTTCCCTCCCGAACAGCCCGTCGGCGAGCGCCGCCGCGTCGGCATTGGCCACCACCCGGGTCGCCGGCAGCCGCTCGCCGGTGTCGAGGGCGACGCCGGTCACGCGCCCGCCCGCGACGACGATCTCCGTCGCCGCCGCTCCGTAGCGCAGGACAGCGCCGCGCTCGGCAGCGAGATCCGCGACGGCGGCGGCCAGCCGCGACAGCCCGCCGGCGACGGTCCAGACCCCCTCCATCTCGACATGGGCGACGAGCATCAGCGTCGCGGGGGCCGAGTAGGGCGAGGAGCCGCAATAGGTGGCGTAGCGGCCGAAGAGCTGGCGCAGGCGGGAATCGCGAAAATGCTCGCCGAGCGCGGCCCAGAGCGTGGTGAAGGGCTGGATCCGCATCAGCCCGCCCAGGCCCCTGGGACCTGCCCGCATCGCGAGATCGACGGGGCTCGGCCGCTGGCCGCGGATGAACGGGCCTTCCAGGGTGCGGTAGATCTCCGCGGCCCGATCGCGAAAACGCCGGAAACCCTCCGCCTCGCGCGGGCCGGCGAAATCCGCGATCGCCGCCTCGGAGCGGGCGGGATCGGCGAAGAGGTCGAGGCGCTCAGCGCCGCTCCAGGCGTGGCGGGCGAGCACGGAAGCGGGGCTGAGGGCGACGCGGGAGGCGAGATCGGCGCCGCACTCGGAAAAGATCTCGTCGAAGACCCAGCGCATGGTGAAGACGGTGGGACCGGCCTCGACCGCGAGCGGACCCGCCTGGACCCGGCGCATCTTGCCGCCGGGCGTCGGCTCCTTCTCGACCAGCGTCACCGGCAGGCCGGCGGCGGCGAGCGTCAGGGCGGCGACGAGCCCGCCGATTCCCGCCCCGATCACCACCACGCGTTCGTCCGCCACGCCGTTGATCTCCCGCCGCAACAGTGTCAATCTAAATTGACAGTCTGAGATGTTCAAACGAAATGACATCCGGGAGAGACGTCATGATCGCGGGAATCGGAGCGACGGGGACCGTGGACCACGGGCGGCGCATCGAGCGGGCGCTCGACGTGGCCGTGTCCTACGCGGAGGCGCCGGGCGCGCCGCCGCGCCTGGCGGAGGCGATCCGCTACGCGGTCTTCCCGGGCGGCCACCGGATCCGGCCCCGCCTGTGCCTCGCGGTGGCCCGCGCCTGCGGCGACGACGACCCGGCCGCCTCGGACGCGGCGGCCGCCGCCATCGAGCTCCTGCACTGCGCCTCGCTGGTCCATGACGACCTGCCCTGCTTCGACGACGCGGCGCTTCGGCGCCAGAAGCCGACGGTCCACGTCGCCTACGGCGAGCCGGTGGCGCTCCTCACAGGAGATGCCCTGATCGTCCTCGCCTTCGAGACGCTGGCCCGCGGCGCGGCCCGGACCCCGACGCGGCTCGCGGCCCTCGTCGGGCTGGTGGCCCGGGCGGTGGGCTCGCCCGCCGGCATCGTGGCGGGGCAGGCCTGGGAATCCGAGCCGCAGGTCGGGCTCTCGGTCTACCAGCAGGCCAAGACCGGCGCGCTCTTCGCCGCCTCCACGGTGACGGGCGCGGCGGCGGCCGGGGCCGAGCCGATGGGCTGGCGGCTGCTCGGCGAGTATCTCGGCGAGGCCTACCAGGTCGCAGACGACCTGCGCGACGTCGCCTGCCGCCAGGAGGAGATCGGCAAGCCGGTCGGGCGCGACGTGACCCTCGGGCGGCCGAACGCGGCGGCCCTGCTCGGCATGGACGGGGCGCTGCGCCGCCTCTCCGACCTCGCCCACGAGGCGATGGCGGTGATCCCCGACTGCCCCGGCGTCGCGGCCCTGCGCGAGGAGATCCTGGCCCAGACGCGCCTGTTCCTGCCGGCGCGGCTGGCGCAGAGCCTGGTGGTGGCGTGAGGGTGATGGCCGGGATGGCCCACGCGCGAGGGGGGGCGCTGCGCGTCCTGAACCCTCCCCCCTCTGCGGGGGAGGGTGCCCCGCGGAGCGGGGCGGGAGAGGGGCAGCGCGACGCTGTTCCAGGGGGCGCCCGTCGTCGTGGTCGCGACCTCTCCGGAAGCGTGGTTCCCCTCTCCCGACCCCTGCTGACGCAGGGGCCACCCTCCCCCGCAGAGGGGGGAGGGTCATGAAGCTCGGCCCGCACGCCCTTCCGGCCACCCCGGTTGCGTCTCCCCCCTGGTATGAGCGCTACCTCGCCTGGCGCCACCGCCTGATCGCCAGCCCGCGCTTCCAGCGTTTCGCCGCCGCCTTCCCACCGACCCGCGGGATCGCACGGCGCAACGCCCGGACCCTGTTCGATCTCTGCGCCGGCTTCGTCTATGCGCAGGTGCTCGCCGCTTCCTTGCGCCTCGACCTGTTCCGGATCCTCGCCGACGGCCCGCTCGCGCCCGAGGACCTGGCCCGCCGCCTCGACCTGCCGCCGGACCGGGCGCTGTGCCTGCTGCGCGCCGCCGCCTCCCTCGGTCTCCTGACGCATTTGCGCGACGGGCGCTTCGCCCTCGGCGACCTCGGTGCGGCGCTCCTCGGCAACCCCTCCGTCGCCGCGATGGTGGCCCATCACGCCATGCTCTACGACGATCTGCGCGATCCCGTGGCGCTGCTGCGCGGCACCGGCGGACCCACGCGGCTCTCCGGCTACTGGGCCTATGCGGGCACCGACGATCCGGCCGGGATCGACGAGGACGCGGTTGCCCCCTACGGCGCGCTGATGGGCGCCTCGCAGGCCCTCGTCGCCCGCGACATCCTCGAGGCCTATCCGCTCGGCCCTCACGCCCATCTCCTCGATGTCGGCGGCGGCGAGGCCGCCTTCGCGATCGAGGCGGCGCGGAGCGCCCCGTCCCTGCGCGTCACCCTGTTCGACCTGCCGCCGGTCGCGGCCCGCGCCGGGCGCCGCTTCGCCGCGGAAGGACTGGCGGAACGCGCCACGGCAAGCGGCGGCAGCTTTCACGATGGGCTGCCACCGGGAGCCGACGTGGTGTCACTGGTGCGTGTCGTCCACGACCACGACGACGGGCCCGCCCTCTCCCTCCTCAAGGCCGCCCGCGCGGCCCTGCCCCCCCGCGGCACGCTGCTCCTCGCCGAGCCGATGGCCGGCACTCCCGGCGCCGAGCCGGTCGGCGACGCCTATTTCGGCTTCTACCTCCTCGCCATGGGCAGCGGCCGGCCGCGGAAAGCCGCCGAGCTGACCGCGATGCTCGAAGCCGCCGGCTTCGCGCGGGTGCGCGAGCACCGGACGCGTCGACCGATGTTGGTCCGCCTGCTCGTCGCGACGGCGCCCTGACAGGTCATCCGTCTCAAAAGTGTAAAGCAAACTTGACGCACGTAGTTGTCCATCTAAGATGACGAATGCCGCGCGAAGCGGCCGATTTCGCGAGAGGGGCCGTACCGCATGCACGCGCAGGCCGTGATCCTCGACCGTCCCGAACGGCTCGGCCTCGCCCGGCTCGCTCTCGACGCACCCGGGCCCGCCGACGCGACCGTCGAGGTCGCCTGGAGCGGCATCAGCACCGGCACCGAGCGCCTGCTCTGGTCGGGCCGGATGCCGAACTTTCCCGGCATGGGCTACCCGCTGGTCCCGGGCTACGAATCGGTCGGTCGCGTGGTCGAGGCGGGCCCCGATTCCGGCCGCCGCGTCGGCGAGACGGTGTTCGTGCCGGGCGCCCGCTGCTTCGGGCCGGTCCGCGGGCTGTTCGGGGGCGCGGCCTCCCACCTCGTCTCCGCCGGCAGCCGGCTGCGGCCGATTCCCGACACGCTCGGCGAACAGGGCATCCTGCTGGCGCTCGCCGCCACCGCCCGTCACGCACTGGCCGGCAGCGCAGGCTCCGGGCGCCAGCTCATCGTCGGCCACGGCACCCTCGGGCGCCTGCTGGCCCGCCTCGCCCGGATCGGCGGCCTCGACCCGGTGGTGTGGGAGCGCGATCCCGCCCGCCGCGACGGCGCCGAGGGCTACGAGGCAATCGACCCGGGGCAGGACGAGACGCGCTACGCCCGCATCATCGACGCGAGCGGCGATGCCGGCCTCCTCGACACGCTGATCGCCCGGCTCGCGCCCGGCGGCGAGGTGGTGCTGGCGGGCTTCTACGAGGCGCCGCTCTCCTTCGCCTTTCCGCCCGCTTTCTTACGCGAGGCGCGCATCCGCGTCGCGGCGCAGTGGCAGCCCGAAGACCTCGACGCCGTCGCGATGCTCGCCGGCAGCGGCGCCCTGTCGCTCGACGGCCTCGTCACCCACCGCCGCCCGGCGGCGGAGGCAGAGAGTGCCTACCGCACCGCCTTCGGCGATCCCGCCTGCCTCAAGATGATCCTCGATTGGAGCGCCCGCTCATGAACGCTGTCCTCAACGGCGCCGCTCTCCAGGCCTCCGCCACGCTGCTGCGCGCCGAGGCCGCGATCCCGCCGGATCCGGTTTCCATCACGGCGACCCGCGAGACGCAGATCATCGCGATCTACGGCAAGGGCGGTATCGGCAAGAGCTTCACGCTGGCCAACCTGTCCTACATGCTGGCGCAGCAGGGCAAGCGGGTGCTGCTGATCGGCTGCGACCCGAAGAGCGACACCACCTCGCTCCTCTTCGGCGGCCGGGCCTGCCCGACGATCATCGAGACCTCGACCAAGCGCAAGCTCGCCGGAGAATCGGTGGCGATCGGCGACGTCTGCTTCAAGCGCGACGGCGTGTTCGCGATGGAGCTCGGCGGGCCGGAGGTCGGCCGCGGCTGCGGCGGGCGCGGCATCATCCACGGCTTCGAGCTCCTGGAAAAGCTCGGCTTCCACGAGTGGGGCTTCGACTACGTCCTGCTCGACTTTCTGGGCGACGTGGTCTGCGGCGGCTTCGGCCTGCCGATCGCCCGCGACATGTGCCAGAAGGTCATCGTCGTCGGTTCGAACGACCTGCAATCGCTCTACGTCGCCAACAACGTCTGCTCGGCGGTGGAGTATTTCCGCAAGCTCGGCGGCAATGTCGGCGTCGGCGGCCTCGTCATCAACAAGGACGACGGCACCGGCGAGGCGCAGGCCTTCGCCGAAGCGGCCGGCATCCCGGTCCTCGCCTCGATCCCCGCCGACGACGACATCCGCAAGAAGAGCGCGAATTACGAGATCATCGGCCGGCCGGACGGGCGCTGGGGCGCGCTCTTCGCCGAGCTCGCCGACAATATCGGCACGGCCCTTCCGCATCAGCCGAAGCCGCTCTCCCAGGACGCGCTGCTCGGCCTGTTCAAGGGCGAGGCGGTCGGGCGCGGCGTGGTGCTCGATCCGGCGAGCGACGAGGACATGCGCGGCCGACCGGTCGTGCAGAAGCCGTCCCTCGAAGTCGTCTACGAGGCGGTCTGACCATGGGCGCCTCCCTCGACCTTGCGGCGCTCCGCGCGAGAACGCCCGTCGATACCCCGGTCAACCTCGCGGCGACGCGCCAGGACGGGCTCGGCTGCCATTCCGGCAAGGAGACGATGCGCCAAGCGGCAGAATCCGCCGGCATGGGCGAGACCATGGAGGCGCTGAAGCGCGACTATCCTGTCGGCCCGCACGACCAGCCGCAGAGCATGTGCCCGGCCTTCGGCTCGCTGCGGGTGGGCCTGCGGATGCGTCGCACTGCCACGATCCTGTCGGGCTCGGCCTGCTGCGTCTACGGCCTCACCTTCACCTCGCATTTCTACGGCGCGCGGCGGACCGTCGGCTACGTGCCGTTCAACTCCGAGACGCTCGTCACCGGCAAGCTGTTCGAGGATATCCGCGACGCGGTCCACGCCACCGCCGATCCGGCGCTCCACGACGCCGTGGTGGTGATCAATCTCTGCGTTCCCACGGCGTCGGGCGTGCCGCTGCGGCTCCTGCCGCGGGAGATCGACGGGGTGCGGATCATCGGCATCGACGTGCCGGGCTTCGGCGTGCCGACCCATGCCGAGGCCAAGGACGTGCTCGCCGGCGCGATGCTGAAGGTCGCACGGGCCGAGGCCGAGCACGGCCCGGTCGCGGCGCCGCGCCAGCCCCGGGACGGGCGCCCGACCGTGGCGCTCCTCGGCGAGATGTTCCCGGCCGATCCGATGCAGATCGGCGCATTGCTCGAACCGCTCGGCCTCGCCGCTGGCCCGGTCGTCCCGACGCGGGAATGGCGCGAGCTCTACGCCGCCCTCGACTGCGCGGCGGTGGCGGCGATCCACCCGTTCTACACCGCCTCTTTGCGCGAGTTCGAGGCGGCGGGTCGCCCGGCGGTCGCCTCCGCCCCGGTCGGCTTTGAGGGCACTGCCGCCTGGCTCGACGCGATCGGGGAGGCCTGCGGCGTCGCCCCGTCCGCGGTCGCGGCGGCCAAGAACCGCTTTCTGCCGGCGATCCGCGGCGCCCTGTCGGCGAACCCGATCCGCGGCCGGATCACGCTCACCGGCTACGAGGGCTCGGAGCTGCTGGTGGCGCGCCTCCTCGTCGAGAGCGGCGCCGAGGTTCCTTACGTCGGCACCGCCTGCCCGCGCACGCCCCATTCCGCGGCCGACCGCGACTGGCTCGAGGCGCATGGCTGCCGCGTGCAGTTCCGCGCCTCCCTGGAGCAGGACCTCGCGGCGGTCGAGGAATTCCGGCCCGACCTCGCCGTTGGCACGACGCCGGTGGTGCAGAAGGCCAAGGAGCGGGCGATTCCCGCGCTCTACTTCACGAACCTCATCTCGGCCCGCCCGCTGATGGGCGTCGCCGGCGCCGGGTCGCTCGCGCAGGTCGTCAACGGCGCCATGGGGCAGCGCGAGCGCTTCGACGCGATGCGCTCGTTCTTCGCCGGCGTCGGCACCGGCCACGCCGCCGGGATCTGGGAGGACGTGCCGCCGAAGCGCGCCGCTCCCGAGACGCCCATCGGGGAGACGGTCTGATGCTCGTCCTCGATCACGACCGCGCCGGCGGCTACTGGGGCGCCGTCTACGTCTTCACCGCGGTGAAGGGGCTCCAGGTCGTCATCGACGGTCCCGTCGGCTGCGAGAACCTGCCGGTGACCTCGGTGCTGCACTACACCGACGCGCTGCCGCCGCACGAATTGCCGATCGTCGTCACGGGGCTGGCGGAAGAGGAACTCGGCCGTCACGGGACGGAGAGCGCGATGCGCCGCGCCCACGCGACGCTCGACCCGACCCAGCCCAGCGTCGTCGTCACCGGCTCGATCGCCGAGATGATCGGCGGCGGCGTGACGCCCGAGGGCACCAACCTCCAGCGCTTCCTGCCCCGCACCATCGACGAGGACCAGTGGCAGGCCGCCGACCGGGCGATGTCCTGGCTCTGGCACGAATACGGGGCGAAGAAGGCGGCCAAGAAGGGGGTGATTCCGCCCCGGCCGGAGCGCGCGCCCGGGGTGAAGCCGCGGGTCAACCTGATCGGCCCGGCCTACGGCACCTTCAACATGCCCTCCGACCTCGCCGAGATCCGGCGCCTGGTCGAGGGCATCGGGGCCGAGGTGAACCTGGTCTTCCCGCTCGGCACGCATCTCGCCGACATCCCGCGCCTGGTTCAGGCCGACGCCAATATCTGCCTCTACCGCGAGTTCGGACGCCTTCTCTGCGAGGCCCTCGACCGGCCCTATCTCCAGGCGCCGATCGGCGTGCACAGCACGACCAAGTTCCTGCGCGCGCTCGGCGAGATCTTGGGGCTCGATCCCGAGCCGTTCATCGAGCGGGAGAAGCACACGACGCTGAAGCCCTTGTGGGATCTCTGGCGCTCGGTGACGCAGGACTTCTTCGCCTCGGCGAGCTTCGGCATCGTCGCGACGGACACCTACGCCCGGGGCCTGCGCCACTTCCTCGAAGACGAGATGGGCCTGCCGTGCCGGTTCGCGGTCTCGCGCAAGGCCGGCGCCAAGCCCGACAACGCGGCGGTCCGCCAGGCCATCCGCGAGACGCCGCCGCTGGTCCTGTTCGGCTCCTACAACGAGCGCCTCTACCTCGCCGAGTGCGGGGGCAAGGCGGTGTTCATCCCGGCCTCATTCCCCGGCGCGGTGGTGCGGCGCCATACCGGCACGCCGTTCATGGGCTACTCGGGCGCGACCTACCTGGTGCAGGAGGTCTGCAACGCGCTGTTCGACGCGCTCTTCCACATCCTGCCGCTGGCGCGGGACATGGACGCCGTCGAGGCGACACCCGCCCGCACGCATAGGACCCTGCCCTGGGACGACGAGGCGCGCCTGCGCCTCGACGCCTCGGTCGAGGCGAGCCCGGTCCTGGTGCGGATCTCCTTCGCCAAGCGCCTGCGCGACGCCGCCGAGCGCGAGGCGGCCCGGGCCGGGTCCGAGAGCGTGACCGGCCCCTGCGTCGAGCGGGCCCGCGCCGCGCTCGCGGCGGCCTGACGCCATGTCGATCGACGCGGCGAAGGCCGCGCCGGTCTCGTCGAGATGCCTCGCGGAGCCTCGCGAGCAGGGAGGAGATCAGACGCCATGAGAGCCGAGACCATGTCCCGTCCGTTCGTCACGGTTTCGCGGTCGCGTTCGGAAGCGGTCCAGTTCCGGGCCATCCTGGCGGCGACCTACCCGGTCTTCCTCGTCGCCGCCGTGCTGCAGCGCCTGCGCCCCGGCGCGCCCGTCGCCGGCCCGCGCCGCTCGATCTTCGGCGAGGCGCGGGTGATGGCGCTGTCGGCGATCCCCTTCGCCTTCATGGGATGAGCGCCCTCGGAGCCGGGCCCCTGATCCGGGCCTGCTCCCTCGGGGCCGAGTTTCCGCCGCCATCATGCGCGGCGGAGAGACCGCCCGTCCATCGCGGCCGGGCAACCCCGCGCGGGAGCCCCCGCGTGGATCCGCATCCGGAGGTTCGGCAATGGCCAACGGCATGGACAAACCCAGCGTACTGTCAGGACTCACCGAAGAGGAGGCGAAGGAGTTCCACGGCATCTTCGTCACCAGCTTCATCATCTTCACGGCGATCGCGGTCGTCGCGCACTTCCTCGTCTGGCTGTGGCGGCCCTGGCTCCCCGGGCCGAACGGCTATTCCGCGCTGGAGGACGGCGTGAAGGTCGCCGCCCACGGCATCCTGCCCTTCATCTCGTAGGCAAGGACTTTCCGCCATGCACAAGGTCTGGCTTCTGTTCGACCCGCGCCGCACGTTGGTGGCCCTGTTCACCTTCCTGTTCGTGCTCGCGCTGATCATCCACTTCATCCTGCTCAGCACCAACCGGTTCAACTGGCTGGAGGGCCCGGCGGCGAAGCGGGCGGAGGCGATCCCCCACAGCCTCGTCCTGCCGACCTGACCGGCCGGCGGATCCGCGCCCTCGCGTGAGGGCGCCCTCGCACCGCGGACGGGCGTCAAGCCCCGCCCGCGGCCACCACGCTTTCGCGGACGGGGAGGGCCGCGCCCATGGCCATGCTGAATTTCGAGCGCAAATACCGGGTCCGCGGCGGCACTCTGCTCGGCGGCGACCTGTTCGACTTCTGGGTCGGCCCGTTCTACGTCGGCTTCTTCGGGGTGACGGGTCTGTTCTTCACCCTGCTCGGCACCGGCCTGATCGTCTGGGGCGCGGCGCTCGGCCCGACCTGGAACGTCTGGCAGATCAACATCGCGCCGCCCGACCTCAAATACGGGCTGGCGTTGGCGCCCTTACGCGAGGGCGGCCTGTGGCAGATCATCACCTTCTGCGCCATCGGCTCCTTCGGCTCCTGGGCCCTGCGCGAGGTCGAGATCTGCCGCAAGCTCGGCATCGGCTACCACGTCCCCTTCGCCTTCTCGGTCGCGATCTTCGCCTACGTCACGCTGGTAGTGGTCCGGCCCATGCTGATGGGCGCCTGGGGCCACGGCTTTCCCTACGGGATCCTCAGTCACCTCGACTGGGTGTCGAACGTCGGCTACCAGTACCTCCACTTCCACTACAACCCAGCGCACATGCTCGGCGTGACGTTCTTCTTCACGACGACTTTCGCGCTGTCGCTGCACGGCTCCCTGATCCTATCCTCGACCAACCCGCCGAAGGGCGAGGTGGTCAAGACGCCGGAGCACGAGGACACCTATTTTCGCGATACGATCGGCTACTCGATCGGCACGATCGGCATCCACCGGCTCGGCCTGTTCCTCGCCCTCTCGGCCGGGTTCTGGAGCGCGGTCTGCATCGTCATCAGCGGTCCGTTCTGGACCCGCGGCTGGCCCGAATGGTGGGGCTGGTGGCTGAGCCTGCCGATCTGGCGCTGAGTCCCGTCCACGTTCCCGCGAATTCACCCTTCAGAAGGCATCCGCCGCCATGGGGTATTACCAAAACATCTACACGCAGGTGCAGGTCCACCCGCTCCACCCGGAGGCCGGCGTCGAGATCCCGGAGATCGAGAACCGCGTCGGCCAGGGCGGCTTCAACTACCTCGCCGGCCTCGTCGGCAACGCGCAGATCGGGCCGATCTATCTCGGCACCCTCGGCACGCTGTCGCTCGCGAGCGGGTTCATCGCCTTCGAGATCATCGGCCTCAACATGTGGGCCTCTGTGAACTGGGATCCGGTCCAGTTCATCCGCCAGCTGCCCTGGCTCGCCCTCGAGCCGCCCCGACCGGAATACGGGCTCAAGATCCTGCCGCCGCTCGCCGAGGGCGGGTGGTGGCTGCTCGCCGGCTTCTTCCTCACCGCCTCGATCATCCTGTGGTGGGTGCGGCTGTTCCGGCGCGCCCAGGCGCTCGGTCTCGGCTACCACGTGCCCTGGGCCTTCGCCTCGGCGATCTGGCTCTACCTGGTGCTCGGCTTCATCCGGCCGATCCTGATGGGGAGCTGGAGCGAGGCGGTGCCGTTCGGGATCTTCCCGCACCTCGACTGGACCGCGGCGTTCTCGCTGCGCTACGGCAACCTGTTCTACAACCCGTTCCACATGCTCTCGATCGTCTTCCTGTACGGGTCGACGATGCTGTTCGCCATGCACGGCGCCACCATCCTGGCGGTCAGCCGCTACGGCGGCGAGCGCGAGATCGAGCAGATCGTCGATCGCGGCACCGCGACCGAGCGCGCCGCCCTGTTCTGGCGCTGGACCATGGGCTTCAACGCCACGATGGAATCGGTCCATCGCTGGCTGTGGTGGTTCGCCTTCCTGACGACCCTGACCGGCGGCATCGGCATCCTGCTCACCGGCACCGTCGTCGACAACTGGTACCTCTGGGCGGTCAAGCACGGGGTCGCACCGCACTACCCGCAGATCTACGGCCCGGTGGTGGATCCGCTCGCCAATCCGGGAGGCACGCCATGAGACTAGCGCTCCAACTCCTCGGCGTCGTGGTGGCGGTGCTGCTCACCGGCGCGATGTTCGGCACCGCGGGCTGGACCCGGCCCCCGGTCCGCTCCGAGCAGACGGGTTTTCGCGGGACCGGCATGGTGCAGGTGCAGAATCCCCGTACCCTGGCTGCCCAGATCGAGGCCCAGGCCGCGCCGGCGCCGCAGGACCCCGTCCCGCCCGGCGGCGAGCCGGCGACGCAGACCTACCAGAACGTCAAGGTGCTGACCGACCTCTCGACCGACCAGTTCAACCGCGTGATGGCCTCGATCACCGAGTGGGTCGCTCCCGAGCAGGGCTGCGCCTATTGCCACAACGTCGAGAACATGGCCGACGACAGCGTCTACGCGAAGACCGTGGCGCGCTCGATGCTCCGGATGGTCCGGCACATCAACGCCGACTGGAAGAACCACGTCGGCGAGACCGGCGTGACCTGCTACACCTGCCACCGCGGCAACCCGGTACCGACGGCAGTCTGGCACAACAATCCCGGCCCTCCCCACGCGCAAGGCTTCGCGGCGCGCGACGGCGGCCAGAACCACCCGGCGCCGGAGGCCGGCCTGACCTCGCTGAACTACGATCCCTACAAGGAGCTGCTCGGTGACAAGGACATCGACCAGAACGCTGTGCGGGTCGCGGCGAAGACCGCCCTGCCGACCAGTCCCTCGAAGCCGCTCCAGACCACCGAGCGGACCTACGCCCTGATGATCCACATGGCGGAGGGTTTGGGCGTCAACTGCACCTACTGCCACAACAGCCGCGCCTTCTCCTCCTGGGAGGAGAGCACGCCGAAACGCGTCACCGCTTGGCACGGCATCCGGATGGTGCGCGACATCAACGGCAACTTCATCGAGCCGCTGACGCCGGTGCTGCCCGAGGCTCGGCTCGGGCCGGAGGGCGATCCGCCGAAGGCCAACTGCACCACCTGCCACCAGGGCCTGGCCAAGCCCCTCAACGGCGCGCAGATGCTCAAGGACTACCCGGAACTCGCCGGAGGGCCGATGCCGAAGGCGCCGTGAGGCTGGCCTCCGCGAGACACACCGAAAAGGCCCCGGTTCCGAGAGGAGCCGGGGCCTTTTCGCATCCTTCGGACCGATGACGCACAATCGATTGCCTGCGATCGGGCTGTAGTTCCGGGAGCCGGTACCGTCTGCGGATTATCGCTCATCTCATGACGATTTGCCGCATCGGCGGAATCCAGGTTTCGCGGAGTTGGACTGACACGTGCGACGGCGGATGTCCGCCCGTGCGCCCGTCAACCCGCGCCCATTCGAGGGCGTCTCACGGAGGCAACGGCCATGGGCGATTCCGGCCTGATCTACATGCTCGCCTTCACGACCTTCGCGTTGGTCATCCTGTTCCTGATCTGGCAGCGGATGCGCGTCCAGCGCGCCAAGGAGACCGGCGAGCGCTCGAGCTTCACCGACCACCACGGCGGCGCGCCGCGGCCGCACCAGGGGGTGGATCCGCGGTAGGGAACGCCGCCAAGCGTCTCGCACCCGTCATGACGCTCGGGGTCAGCCTGGGTTTCTCGACAGTTTCGACACCCGCCATCGTCATCCCGGGGCCGCGCAGCGGAACCCGGGATCCATAACCGCTGATCGTTCAGAATGAGGCGGAGACTGTTCCGCCTGGGTCCGAAACACCTGAGTTTCTGGATTCCGGGCTCCGCTACGCGGCCCCGGAATGACTCAGAGGGTGTCAGTTCTGTGGAAGCCGATCGAACGGGCGGTGACAGCAGCCCCTCTCACCGCCCATCTGCCCGCGCCACCGCGCGCTTGATCACCTGCTGCACCTCGACGTTCGACAGGAAGAGGTCGTGGTTGATGAGGCCGCTGCCGTATTCAGACGCGTCGGCGACGCGCACGCCGAGCGCCTCCAGCCTGCTGCGGTCCGCCGCGCCCGCCCGCACCACGCCGCCCGCGATCGTGCTCGACAGTTCGAGTGCCCGGTCGTTGGTCGAGGAGATCACGGTGATCTTCTGCGCCGCGGTGCCGAGGCGCTCGATGCCGTTGGTGAACAGGTCGATGTCGATGTCGGGCGCGGCGAGGACGATCGCGCCGATCCGGTCCAGCGCCGCCTCGCCGGCATCGGCCCGCAGCATGCGCAGGGTCTCGAGGGTGAGCAGCGTGCCCATCGAGTGCGCCACGATGTGGATGCGCCCGCCCTGCGCGGTCGCGAGCGCCCGCAGCAGGTCCTCGAAGGCGTCGCGCGACCACAGGGCGCTCTCGCGGTCGTAGCCGTAATCGAAGGTCTTGCCCGCCGAGGGCCAGGTGAACAGGCCCGACACGCCGCGGAAGCGGATGCCGTCGGAGAGCTGCGCCGCGCTCACCGCCGCGGTCTCGAACGATTCGCGGTAGCCGTGGACGTAGAGCAGCACGTCGCGGCCGAGCGCGGCTTCCGCGAAGGCGGTGGCGGCCTCGGGGCCGGTCACGACGCGCGGCGCCGAGGCGATGCGCCAGTCGCCGGTGACCACCGACGATACCTTGCCGATCAGCGAGCGGTCGGGCGCCGAGAGGCGCACGGTCGCGAAGGCGAGGCCGCGGCCGCGCTGGTCGGTGAAGTAGGGCGGGCGGCCGGCGGGATCGGCCGGGCGGCGGGTGGTGGCGATGAGGAGCACCGGGCTGACGTCGAGGGCCGATTGCTTCTCCGGCCCGGGCGAGTCGCCGATTAGCCCGTCGCCGAGGCAGCCGCCGAGCGACAGGCCGGCGAGGGCGGAGAGGCCGAGGCGGGCCAGGGTCCGGCGCGTCGGCGCAGGCTTCGCTGTCATGTCGTCCCACTCGTCGCCGGCGGCGCCGGCACCTGCCCGCGCTTTCAGGACGGCGATGCGGCATGATCGTGGCCGTGGCGCGTCGCGCCTGGGCAAAGCCGCGCCTGTTGCCCGAAGGTCACGCGTTGTCCGCCCTTCGTCCACAGCCTCAAGCTCTCGACGGACGGGCGGCGAGCCGGCAGAACGCTGTCATGACCGTTCCGGCCCCCGACCTCGCCCAACTCCTGTCCGGCAACCGCGCCGCCCTCGCCCGCGCCATCACGCTGGCTGAATCGAAGCGGGCCGATCACCGGGCCGCGGCCCGCGACCTCCTCGACGCCGCCCTGCCGCATGCCGGCAAAGCGGTGCGGGTCGGCATCACCGGCGTGCCGGGGGTGGGCAAGTCCACCACCATCGACGCGCTGGGTGCCGCCTTGACGGCGCGGGGCCACAAGGTGGCGGTGCTGGCGGTCGATCCGAGCTCGTCGCGCACCGGCGGCTCGATCCTCGGCGACAAGACCCGGATGGCGCGGCTCGCCGTCGATCCCAACGCCTTCATCCGGCCCTCGCCCTCCTCGGGCACCCTCGGGGGCGTCGCCGCCAAGACCCGCGAGACGATGCTGCTCTGCGAGGCCGCCGGCTTCGACGTGGTGCTGGTGGAGACGGTCGGCGTCGGACAGTCCGAGACCGCGGTCGCCGACCTCACCGACTTCTTTCTGGTGCTGATGCTGCCCGGCGCCGGCGACGAGTTGCAGGGGATCAAGAAGGGTATCCTCGAACTCGCCGACATGATCGCCGTCAACAAGGCCGACGGCGAGGAGGGGATGCGCCGCGCCACCGCCGCCGCCGCCGAGTACCGGGCGGCGCTCCACATCCTGACCCCGGCGAGCGCCACCTGGGCGCCGCCGGTCACCACGATCTCGGGGTTGTCGGGCCAGGGGCTCGATGCTCTCTGGGAGTCGGTGCTCGACCACCGCCGCAAGCTCACCGCCACCGGCGAGATCGCCGCGAAGCGCCGGAGCCAAGACGTGAAGTGGATGTGGGCGCTCGTCCACGAGCGGCTGCACCAGCGCCTCACCGGCAGCGCAGAGGTACGTCGGCAGACAGCGGAGGCCGAGCGGATGGTGGCGGCGGGCGAGCGCTCGCCCGCGGCGGGGGCCGACCTGATCGCCGAAACGGTCGGGCTGTAGCATCAGTACCCGACGGTGAAGCGCCGGCGGATATGCGCCGGACGCTCGATCTCGTCGACCAGGGCGACGGCGTAGTCCTCGTACGAGATGCGGCTGCCGTCCTCGCCGACGAGCAGCTGGTCGCCGCCGAGGCGGAACTGGCCGGTGCGGTCCCCCGGCCCGATCAGGGCGGAGGGCGACAGGAAGCTCCAGTCGAGGTCGGTCACGCCGCGCAGGGCGTCGAGGAAGATCGCGCCGCGCAAAGCCTCGTCCTTGTAGGCGGCCGGAAACTCGGGCTGGTCGACGAGCCGCTGCCCCGGCGCCACCTCCAGCGAGCCGGCGCCGCCGACCACGAGGTAGCGCGTGACCTTTGCGTCCCGCACGGCGCTGATCAGCGCCTGCGGGTCGGTGTCGGCGAAGCGCACGGCGCTCACCACCGCGTCGTGCCCGGCGAGCAGGCGGCGCAGGCCCGCGGGCTCGCGCACGTCGCCGGCGAGGGCCTCGACCTGCGGGGGATCGCTCCTCCCAGGGTTGCGGCTGATCGCGGTGACGCGGTGACCCCGCGCGACCAGTTCGGCGACGAGGCGCGCGCCGACATTCCCGGTCGCGCCGATGACGGCAACCTTGGCCATGATGCACTCTTGGTTCGGTTTCGCGATCTGGTCTATGTTCAAGACCATGGACAGAGCTAGTTCGCAGCGACCGGCCGCGCAAGACGTCATCGTCGCGGGACCAGGTCAGCGGGCGGTGACCATGGGATGAGACACGTGCTCGACGAGATCAGGCCGGCTGACGCACAGAAAAACTCTTGCCCGATCCGCGATGTGCTGGACCGGATCGGCGATCAATGGAGCCTCCTGGTGCTGGCGACGCTGAATCCGGGGGTGAAACGGTTCAGCCAGCTCGAACGCGAGATCGGCGACATCTCGAAGCAGATGCTGTCGAAGACCCTGCGCCGGCTGGAGCAGGACGGCTTCGTGGCGCGGGAGGTCCATGCCGAGGTGCCGCCCCGGGTCGAGTACCGGCTGACGGCACTCGGGCGCTCGTTCCTGGAGCCGATGCGCGCGCTGATCCGCTGGGCGGAGGCGAATCAGGCGGCGATCGTGGCGGCGCGGCGGGGAGCGCAGTAGCCCAAGGGACCGTTTCCGGGCGGCGAAGAGTCCGCGATCAGTTCACCCGCGTCCGCGTGTTCCCCTTTCCCGGACGACTGGAACGAAGTGGCAAGAGATCCGGGATCCAGCACAAAAAGTCGCGAAGCGTCTGTTAGTCTGCAACGTTGCTGCATTCAGAGCCGCTTCGCGGCACTTCTCATGCTGGATCCGGATCTCCTTCCGCTTCGCTGCTCTCGTCCGGGAAAGGGGGGCGGAAAAGAACGTTTCTCCGATGAATCTGGGCCGTTCCCAGCCTCAGCCGTATCGAACCTTCTCCATGCCGGTGCCATGTGGCGCGTGGTCGGGCAAGGCCCTCACGCCTTCTCCCACTGGCTCTCGATGATGGTGTAGACCTTGTCGCTCAGGTTGATGTCCATCTCGACGAGACCGAGCGTGGCCTTCACCCGGCTCAGGGTTTCGGCGAGCTCCTGCACCGGCTCGGGCACCCGGCGCTCGGGGAGGGCAGGCCCCGCGATCTGCAGCACGTCGGTCAGCATCGCCGTGTAGGCGCCCCAGAAATGCTGGTGGCCGATGACGTGGAAGCGCGACAGCGCATCGATCGCCAGCGTCCAGTGGCCCGGCTTCATCGCCTCGCCCGGAAAGGTGCAGGAGAGGTCGCGGGTGAGCGGGTTCTCCAGCCAGGCGAAGGTTTCGAGGTCGATGCGGTCGAAGCCCTTGCGCAGGGCCGAGAGGCTGCCGAGGTCGAGGCTGGCCGCGAAGGCGCAGGGACCCTGCAGATGGTCGACGCGCCAGCTCTGCACCGGGTCCTTGCCGATCTCGGCCATCCGGCGCAAGTACAGGATGCGCTTGGCGAGCTCGACATACGGATCGACGACCAGGATCGTCTTCACGTACTCGCCGGTCTGGATCACGTCCTCGTAGCGCTTCAGCAGAAGGCTGCCCTGCAGCAGCATCGAGTCGCTGTACTTGATGTCGATGATGCAGCGCAGGAGGTCGAAATGGATGTCGTGGACGCCGAAATACGCCATGGCGAATTCCGGAAAGAGCATGTCGCGGGCGGTGTTGTCCTGGTTGATCGTGTAGTCGAGCGCGAGGACGCGGGCCGGGCGGTAGGCGGCGTCGGCGCGGTGCCGGTAGAGCAGGATGTTGGTGTCGGCGTCGTAGATGTCGTAGCGCCCGGCCTGGTCGAGGCCGGGGCAGCTCGCGCCGTCGAGCTTGAAGCCGCAGATGCCGTGGGCGTGCCAGCCGAACTCCTTCAGCTGCGGGTAGTGGACCCACGCCTCGATCACGGTTTCCTGGGTCCGGTCCATGACCACGCGGACGCGCGGCGTGCGGCGCATGTCGTCGGGGGCGATCCAGAGCTCGAAGCTCGCCGGGCCGACGACGTTGAAGTTGAATCGCATGCTGCTTGCTAGGCTGAAGACGGCGTCGCGGCAAGGTCGCGGCGTGCATGCCGGCGCGACCCGGGCGCGCGCCCGCGAACCTGGCAGCTCCGGCACGCGGGATCATCCTCGCGGTGGGCAGGCGAGCGGGGGCTCTTGCGGCCGCGAGGCCGGCGGGTGTTGATGCGGCCATGTCCGACCTCTTCGCCTCCGCCGGCCTCGACCGCGACGCGCCACGCCCCCTCGCCGACACCCTGCGGCCGACGAGCCTCGCCGAGGTGGTGGGGCAGGAGCACCTGACGGGGGAGGGGGGCGCGCTGACCCGGCTCCTGCGCGGGCGCAACCTCGGCTCGCTGATCCTGTGGGGCCCGCCCGGCACCGGCAAGACCACGGTGGCGCGGCTGCTGGCCGGCGAGACCGACCTGCATTTCGAGCAGATCTCGGCGATCTTCTCCGGCGTCGCCGAACTCAGGAAAGTGTTCGAGGCGGCGCGGGCCCGGCGGGCGGCGGGCCGCGGCACGCTGCTCTTCGTCGACGAGATCCACCGCTTCAACCGGGCCCAGCTCGACGCCTTCCTGCCGGTGGTCGAGGACGGCACCGTCACCCTCGTCGGCGCCACGACCGAGAACCCGTCCTTCGAGCTGAACGCCGCGCTCCTCTCCCGCGCCCGGGTGCTGGTCTTCCGCGCCCTCGACGAGGCGGCGGTCGCCCGGCTCCTCGACCGCGCCGAGGCGGTGACCGGCCGGGCGCTGCCCCTCGACGCGCAAGCCCGCGCGGTGCTGGTGCGGATGGCCGACGGCGACGGGCGGGCGGCCCTGACCCTCGCCGAGGAGGTCTGGCGCTCGACCGGGCCCGATGAGATCCTGGACGCAGCCCTGCTGCAGGAGCTGATCCAGCGCCGGGCCCCCGTCTACGACAAGGCGCAGGAGGGCCACTACAACCTCATCTCCGCCCTGCACAAGACGATCCGCGGCTCGGATCCGGACGCCGCCCTGTACTATCTCTGCCGCATGCTGGATGCCGGCGAGGACCGGCTGTTCATCGCCCGCCGGCTGGTGCGGATGGCGGTGGAGGATATCGGGCTCGCCGACCCGCAGGCCCTGGCGGTGGCGAACGCCGCCAAGGACGCCTTCGACTTCCTCGGCTCGCCGGAGGGCGAGCTGGCGCTGGCGCAGGCGGCGGTCTACCTCGCGACCGCCCCGAAATCGAACGCGATCTACACCGCCTACAAGGCCGCGGCCCGCACGGCCAAGGAGCACGGCTCGCTGCCGCCGCCCCGCACCATCCTCAACGCGCCGACCAAGCTGATGCGCAAGCTCGGCTACGGCGAGGGCTACCGCTACGACCACGACGAGCCCGACGCCTTCTCGGGTCAGGATTACTGGCCCGAGCGCTTGGGGAGGCAGCGTTTCTACACGCCGACCGACCGGGGCTTCGAGCGCCGCGTCGCCGAGCGCCTGGAGTGGTGGGAGGCGCGGCGCCGGGAGCGCACCGGCGAGGATTCGTGACGGCTGTGTGAACAACCTGACAAACAGCCGTTGACGTAGGGCTCATCCCTCGTTCACCTTGAGGGCATGAGACCGAATCTTTCCTTCTCGCACGGTCCGGCAGGATGACGGCGCGAGTTCTCTCCATCGCCAATTGCAAGGGCGGCACCGGCAAGACGACGTCTGCCGTCAACCTCGCGGCCGAGCTCGGAGCCCGCGGCTACCGGGTCCTGGTGGTCGATCTCGATCCGCAGGGCCATTCGGGACTGGGTCTCGGCGTCACGGCGCGGCGCGGCTCCCCCAACGCCCATACGCCGCTGCTGCGCCATCCGACCAGCCTCGACGCCGCCGTCCAGGCCACCGACGAGGACAACGTCTCGGTGGTGCCGGCCGACCGGGGCTTCGACGGGCAACTCGGCCACGGCGACATCCGCTGCCTGTCCGATGCTCTCGCCTCCTTGCGCCGCGTCCACGACCTGGTGCTGATCGACGTGCCGCCGGCGGCGGCGGCGCTCACGGTCTGCGCCCTGATGGCGAGCGACGGCGTGATCGTCCCCACCACCCTCGATCCCCTCGGCCTCGAGGGTGTGCGCCAGTTCGCCCGCTCCTACCACGACACGATGCTACGCTTCCGCGCCGCGCCGCTGGGGCTCGCCATCGCGCCGATGCGCATCGACCTGCGCACCAATGTCGAGCGGGAGACTCTCGGGCAGCTCCGCACCGCCTTCGGGCCGGGCCAGATGGTGCGGGGGGTGCGCACCGACGTGGCGGTGAGCGAGGCCTTCGCCCAGCGCCAGCCGTTGCGGCGCTGCCGCCCCCGCGCCCGCGCGACCGAGGATTTCTCCTGTCTCACCGACGACCTGGTGCAGCGCTTCAGCATCGATTGCGGCGCCGCCTTCGCGGAGGCGCCCTACGGCCGCCAGGAGGGGTTCTCGCGCGGGATCTCCTGGCGATGACGGGATATATCGGGGTCGACGGGCAGGCCGTGATTCGCCGGACGTGACGGGGACGACCGCGGATGCTACGAGCCGCCGCATGACGAAGCCTCCTTCTCGCGGCGGTTCCGGGCGGTCGCGGACCGGCCCGGGCGGACCCGCCTCGGGCCGCCCGCCGCGCGCCCGCACCGGACCGCGCAACACCGCCCGCGACGCCGCCGAGCGCGCCGCCGGCCTGGTGGTCTCCAACCGGGCTGCGCCCGGCAAGTCCGCCCATGGCAAGTCCGCCCATGGCAACTTCGCTCCCGCGAAGTTCGCTCCTGCCGGAGCCGCTCCTGCGCGCCCCGCCTTCGGCCGCGATATGGGCGACACTTCGCCCTGGGAGCGGGACGAGGGCCCGGCCCGCGCGCCGGCCGGCAAGTTTCCGGCCAAGCCCAAAACAGACAAGCCCAAATCGGATAAGCCGAGATCGGACCGTCCGCGCACCGGCGCAGCGACCCGGTCCGGGACCGAGGACCGCGCCCCGGCCCGGCCGCGCCGCGACGAGCGCCCGGATTCCACCGAAGCCCCGCGCAGCCGCGGGCCGGCGGAGCCCAAGGCCGCGGCAACCACAGCCCCTGCCGCCAAGGCCCCGACCCGGCGCGCTTTGCGCGAGGCAACCGCCGAGGCGCTGGCGACCGGTGTGCAGACCCTGGAGGTGACGCCGGACGAGGCCGGGATGCGGATCGACCGTTTCCTGTCGGCCCGCTTCCCGCAATTGCCCTTCACCCGCATCCAGAGCCTGGTGCGCAAGGGCGAATTGCGCGTGAACGGCAAGCGCGCCAAGGCCGCCGACCGGGTCGAGCCCGGCGCCAGCGTGCGCGTGCCGCCCTTGAGCCTGGAGGCGCGTCCGTCGGCGCCGAACTCCCCCCGCGCCGAGGGCGATCTCGCCTTCCTGCGCTCCCTGATCCTCTACGAGGACCAGGACATGATGGTGCTCAACAAGCCCTTCGGCCTCGCGGTCCAGGGCGGCTCGGGCACCACCCGCCACGTCGACGGCCTCCTGGAGGCGATGCGCGACAAGGACGGCCAGAAGCCGCGCCTCGTCCACCGCCTCGACAAGGATACGGCGGGCTGCCTCATCATCGCCAAGACCCGGCTCGCCGCGGCGACGTTGGCCAAAACCTTCCGGTCGCGAGCGGCGCGCAAGATCTACTGGGCGCTCGCCGCCGGCGTGCCGAAGGTGCGCCAGGGCCGGATCTCGACCTACCTCGCCAAGGAGGAGATCGGCGATGCGGATGCCCGCATGCGGGTCGCCAAGCACGGCGACGAGGGGGCGAGCCACGCGCTGACCTACTACGCCGTCGTCGACCAGGCCGGGCAGAAGCTCGCCTGGCTGTCGCTGAAGCCGGTCACCGGGCGCACCCACCAGCTGCGCGCCCACGCCGCCCATATCGGCCACCCGCTGGTCGGCGACCCGAAATACTTCGACATCGAGAACTGGGAGCTGCCCGGCGGCCTGCAGAACCGCCTGCACCTGCTCGCCCGGCGCATCGTCATCCCGCATCCGCGCACCGCCAAGCCGATCGACGTGACGGCGCCGCTGCCGCCGCACATGGCGCAGAGCTGGAACCTGCTCGGCTTCGACGCCGCCCGCTACGACCCGATCGTCGAGGCGCCGGAGGCGTGACGCTTACGGCCGTCCAGCCCAAGGCCGCCCGTCGGGACTCGGCCCTTGGCAGGACGGCCGCGCGCCTTATTCTCAAGGTGGGCCGCCGCCGCCGCACCAGCGCGGGCCGTCAGCGGCCCGTCCGGGAGTGAGACAAGCCAGATGAGACCCGCCGCGCTCGCCAGCCTCGGCCTGATCGGATTCCTCGCCTGCGCCGGAACGGCGCTGGCCCAGACCGCCCCCGCGACCCCCGCCCCCGTGCCGGCCC
>NZ_JBEXZS010000152.1:0-31981 GCF_040593685.1 Methylobacterium sp. EM32
GGTGTCAGCGGTGTTGAAGCCGTAGCCGGCGTTGAAACCGGCGTAGAAGCCCGTCCAGGTGAAGACCGGCACCGGCGTGAAGACCGGCGGCGGGGCGACGCGGCGCGGCAGGTCGGCGGCGAGGGCCGAACCGGCGACGACGATGCCAGCGAGGGCGGTAGCGCTCTTGAGAAGCGACTTCATGGAACTGGTCCTTCCTACTATGCCGCGGCGACGGCGCCCGTTTGCGGGTCGGCGGTCAACCGAAGCAGTGTCCCCGACATACCCCGGTAGCTCCGGGAAAGCTGTGTCCTCGCAACAACGCTGGTGGGTTTCACCGCGGCCTTATCGGCTGTCTGTCGCGAGCATTCCCTTGGCTTCCTTACCCCCGTAAACGCGCGCCAATGGCCAAGGTTCATTCGCACACACGATTTTTTTGCTACGCTTGCCGGACCAATCCTAACGAAAGCCGAACGGCGCTTCATCGGGGGCGAATCGGGCGGCAGAATCGTCCGGGTGTGGCCGCCTCACGGGGTCACCGCGATGGCCGAGACGAGCCTGCCGTAATCGCTCTCCGCCCGGTGGGTGGTGCGGCGGTAGCTGAAGAAGCGGTCGGGATCGGCGTAGGTGCAGAGGCCCAGGTTCGCCACCTCGCCGATGCCGGACGCTTCGAGCCGGGCGACGATGTAGGCCGGCAGGTCGAACAGGCTGTGGGTGTCCCGCTCGGGGCTCGGCGCGAAGTAGCGGGCATTGTCGGCCGCCGCCGCCTCGAAGCGCTCGCGGAATTCCGGGCCGACCTCGTAGGCCTCCCGCCCGATCGTCGGCCCGAGCACCGCCACGATGCCGCTGCGCTCGGCGCCGAGCCCCTCCATAGCCCCGAGCGTCGCCTCGATCACGCCGGTGAGCGCGCCCTTCCACCCGGCATGCGCCGCGCCCACCACCCGGTTGACCGGATCGGCGAACAGGATCGGCCCGCAATCGGCGGTGAGGATGCCGAGCGCCAGCCCCGGTACCCGGGTCGCCATCGCGTCGGCGCGGGGGCGATCAGTGAAGGGCGCCTCGACCACCACGGCCTCTGCGGAATGAACTTGATAGAGGCTGACCAAGTTCTCCGGCGGCAGCGCGAGCTGCGCCGTCATGCGGCGGCGGTTCTCCCGCACCCGGGCCGGGTCGTCGCCGGAGCCGAGGCCGCCGTTGAGGGAGGCGTAGAGCCCCTCCGACACGCCGCCCTGCCGGGTGAAGAAGGCGTGGCGGATCTCGGAATGGGAGCTTAGCTCGGGCGCTTCGATGAACATCGCGGGAGGATCCTGGGGCAGGGCGTCCCGCAGGATCGCCGGACAATCGTGTCGAAAGCGGGAATCTAGAATCCCGGAAGCGGCGGCTGGCCGGGACCGGCGAGGCCCAGCACCTTGAACAGGCTGCCCATGCCGCGGGTGGTGCGGTCGGTCAGGCGGTCGGCCCCGGCCTTGACCGCGGCGGCCTGGACCGGGTTCGCCCGGGCGGCGAGGCGCTCGGCCCGCTGGGTAAGGCCGAGTGCCAGGAGGAAGTCGGCCTGGGTCACCGGCCCGTGAACCGCGGCGCCCTCGCCCGCGGCGGCGCGGGCCAGAGCCGCGAAATCCACCTGCGCGGTCAGGTCGGTCTCGCCTGGGGCTTCCAGCGGATCGGCGAAACGGTGGCGTGCCACGGCCTGGAGCGTGTCGGCGGTGCCGCCGTAAAGGTCGCCGTAATCGATCGCCAGCAGCGCGCCGCCCTCGCGGGCGAGGCGGCGGCCGAGCTGGCGCGTGAGGTCGAGGGCGACGGCCGGCAGGGTCAGGATCGCGCCGGGCGCCGCGTCACGGGTGATCTCCGGCGTCGGATCCGGGCTCAACCCGAAAGCGAGGGCGTCGCCATTGAGGCCCACTCGGCGCTCGCACCAGCCGCGCTCGGTGCGCTGGTACTGGCGCACCGGCAGGGCATCGAAGAACTCGTTGGCGAGGAGGATCGCCGGGCCGCCCGGCAGGGTGTCGACGGCGTCGTGCCAGGACGGGCTCGCGGCGGCGAGCGCCCGCTTCTGCGCGGCGCGTAAGGGAGGGCTGGTCTCGACGAGGTGGAGGGCGGCGGCCGCCAGGCAATCGGGCGCCGCGCTCCTCAGCGCGCGTAGCGCGTCCGCCATCAGCGTGCCGCGGCCGGGGCCGAGCTCGATCAGGCGGAAGGGGGCCGGGCGCCCGAGCCCGTGCCAGACCTCCGCCGTCCACAAGCCGAGCAACTCGCCGAAGATCTGGCTGATCTCCGGCGCGGTGGTGAAGTCGCCGGCTGCGCCCAGCGGATCGCGGGTGCGGTAATAGCCGTGGACCGGGTGGCCGAGGCAGAGCGCCATGTAGCGCTCGATGGTGATCGGCCCCTCGACGGCGATCAGGCGGCGCAGCTCGCCGAGCAGCGGCGTCTCGCTCACGCGGACTTCACTTCCGGCGCTTCGGTCTCAGGCTCCGATCCGGCTTCGAGCCGCGCCCGCGGCCGGGTGTCGCCGCGCCAGGCCCGCACGATGAACACCGCGCCGACGAGCAGCATCGGCACGCAGAGCAGCATCCCCATGGTGATGCCGCCGCCGAGCGCCCCGACATGGGTGCCGAACAGGAAGCCGAGCTGCGGGTCCGGCTCGCGGAAGAACTCGCAGGCGGTGCGGGCGATGGCGTAGCCGACGACGAACAGGCCACCCAGCAGCCCGGGGCGGCGGAAGCCGAAGCGCCGGACCGCGAGCGCCATCAGGACGAACAGCACCAGCCCCTCGGCGACGGCCTCGTAGAGCTGGCTCGGATGGCGCGGAAGCGGCCCGCCATTGGGGAACACGATGGCGTAGGCGAAGTCAGGCGCCGGCCGGCCCCACAATTCGCCGTTCACGAAATTGGCGATGCGGCCGAAGAACAGCCCGATCGGCACCACCACGGCGGCGAGGTCGAGCATGGCGTAGGCGTTGAGGCCGCGGCGGCGGGCGAACAGCACCAGGGCCAGCACCGCGCCGAGGAAGCCGCCGTGGAACGACATGCCGCCGCGCCAGATCGCCAGGATCTCGGCCGGATGCGAGAGGTAGGCGGCGAGATTGTAGAACAGCACGTAGCCGATGCGCCCGCCGAGCACGACGCCGAGCGCCACCCAGACGATCAGGTCGTCGATGTCGAGGGCCGTGGGCCGGCGCACCGCGCCCCAGAGCGAGGGGGCCGAGACCAGGCGCTTGGCATAGAACCAGCCGCCCACGAGGCCCACGATGTAGGCGAGGGCGTACCACTTGATCTGCAGCGGCCCGATCGCGACCGCGACGGGGTCGATGGCGGGGAAGGGCAGGGCGAGGAGCGGAGGCATCGGGCGGGAGAGGTGAACCTGTGGCGGGGCGGCGTCAAGGCGCGATCATGCGACCCTGAGCCGGTGCCGGCTTCGATCGCGGATCTCGACGCTTTTTCTGTGACGAAACGATCTCCGCTTCGTCACCGGACGGGCGTTCGCGACCGGATGACTCTCCGCGTCATCTCGGGGCTCGCCGAAAGGCGAGAACCCGGGATCCATAACCGCTGAGGCTCGAGAAAAAGGCGGATCGCGTTCCGCTTCATCCTGAGCCGTCGGCGGTAATGGATCCCGGTTCCGCTGCGCGGCCCCGGGATGACATCGAGGGTTTCAGCTTCGGCGCGAGAAAGGAAAGCCCCTCACGCCGCCGGCGCCACATTCCGCGGCACCTCGCGCGGCTGCCCGTCGAGGAACAGCCGGTAGGCGGCGTTGTCAGACTCGTCATGGTGCTCGTAGCCGAGCTCGGCGAGCGCCGCGGCGAAGCGGTCCCGCTCAGACGCGGGCACCTGGATCCCGGCGAGCACCCGCCCGTGATCGGCGCCGTGGTTGCGGTAGTGGAACAACGAGATGTTCCAGGCGACGCCGAGGCTGTCGAGGAACTTCAGGAGCGCGCCCGGGCGCTCCGGGAACTCGAAGCGCAGGAGCCGTTCGTCGGCGAGGCCCGGCACCCGGCCGCCGACCATGTAGCGGACGTGGAGCTTCGCCACCTCGTTGTCGGTGAGGTCCACGAGCGGGTAGCCGAGGCCGCGCAGCTCCGCGATCAGGGCTTCCTTCTCCGCCCGGCCGCCGGCGAGCTGGACGCCGACGAAGATGTGCGCCTCGGCGCCCGGCGCGTAGCGGTAGTTGAACTCGGTGATGGCGCGCCGCCCCAGCGCCCGGATGAAGGCGCGGTAGCTGCCGGTGCGCTCCGGGATGGTGACGGCGAGGAGGGCCTCACGGCGCTCGCCGATCTCGGCCCGCTCGGCGATGTGGCGCAGGCGGTCGAAGTTGAGGTTGGCGCCGCTGTTGATCGCCACCAGCGCCCCCGACCCGACGACGCTGCCGCGGGCGGCGTATTCCTTGAGGCCGGCGAGCGCCAGCGCGCCGGAGGGCTCGGACATCGCGCGGGTGTCGTCGAACACGTCCTTGACCGCGGCGCAGATCGCGTCGGTGTCGACGGTGATGACCTCGTCGAGGTGCTCTCGGCAGAGCCGGAAGGTCTCGGCCCCGGCCTGGCGCACCGCGACGCCGTCGGCGAACAGGCCGACCGTGTCGAGCACCACCCGCTCGTCCGCTTCGATCGCCGCCTTCATGCTGGCGGCATCCACCGGCTCGACGCCGATGACCTTGGTCTCGGGCCGCATGAACTTGATGAAGGTGGCGACGCCCGCCGCCAGGCCGCCGCCGCCGATCGGCACGAACACCGCCTCGATCGGCGCGCCATGCTGGCGCAGGATCTCGAGGCCGATCGTGCCCTGGCCGGCGATCACGTCGGGGTCGTCGTAGGGGTGGATGAAGGTCAGGCCCTGCTCGGCCTCGAGCCCCTTGGCGTGGGTGTAGGCCTCGTCGAAGGCGTCGCCGTGCAGCACGACCTGGCCGCCGCGGGACTTCACGCCCTCGACCTTGATCGCCGGGGTGGTGCGCGGCATCACGATGACGGCCGGGATCCCGAGGCGGGCGGCGGCGAGCGCCACCCCTTGCGCGTGGTTGCCGGCCGAGGCGCAGATCACCCCGCGGGCCAGCGCCTCCGGGCTCAGGCCGGCCATCTTGTTGTAGGCGCCCCGGATCTTGAACGAGAAGACCGGCTGCAGGTCCTCGCGCTTGAGCAGCACCGTGGCGCCGATGCGCTGCGACAGGCGCGGCATCGGATCGAGGGGGCTCTCGACGGCGACGTCGTAGACGCGGGCGCCGAGGATCTTCTTGATGTAGTCGTGCACGGCTGGGGTCTTGCTTCGAGGGCGGCTCGCCAGGGGCGACGGAACCGCCGGAGGCGACGGGATAGCGGGTTTCGCGGTGGGATGCGAGCTTGACTGGTGCGGATCCGCCTCAGCGCGCCTCGCCGGCGCTGCGAGAGATCCACTTCGCCACCAGTGGGCCGGTGATGATGACCACGAGGAGGCGCAGGGTCTGCACCGCGAGGACGAAGGACACGTCGGAATGGGTGCCGACCGCGATGATCGCCACCGAATCGAGCCCGCCCGGGCTCGTCGCCAGGTAGGCGGTGAGGAGGTCGATCGGCAGCAGGAAGGTCAGGCCCCAGGCCCAGAGGCCGCATAGGGCGATCAGCCCGAAGGTCGCGACCAGCACGCCCGGCAGCGCGAACAAGGTCGCCCGCACGGTGGCGGGAGTGAAGCGCAGGCCCACCGTCCAGCCGATGCCCGCATAGGCCAGCGCCAGGAGCCAGGATGGCAGCGCCATGCCGGCGAGGCCGGTGGCGTGGAGCGTTGCCCCGATCGCGAGGGGGCCGATCAGGGCGCCCGCGGGAATGCGCAGGCGCAGGCCCAGCCAGGCGCCGATGCCCGCCACCGCCAGCGTGCCGAGGACCGCGAGCGGCGCCGGATCCATGCCGGCGCCCGGGGCCGCGCCGCTGCCGCCGGCGAGGAAGCGCGCGACCACGGAGGCGGTCAGCGCCACGCAGGCGACCCGGACATACTGCATGAAGGCGACGAGGCGCGGATCGGCGCCGAATTCCTCCGCCATCGCCACCATGGCCGAGGCCCCGCCGGGCGACGAGCCCCAGGCCGCGGTGGTGCCGGGCAGGAGGCGGATGCGGGTCAGCACCCAGCCGGTGATCGCGGCGGCCACCACCGTGACGCCGACGACGGCGAGGATCAGCAGTCCGTCCTGCATCAGCGTGGCAGCGATCGAGGCGTTGACCGAGTGGGCGACGAGGCAGCCGATCAGCGCCTGCGCACCCTGGAAGCCGAGCTTCGGCACCCGGATCGGCGCGCCGCGGACCCCGAACACGATGGCCGCGAGCATCGGGCCCAGCAGCAGGGCGGCGGGCAGGCCGGCGAGGTGGAACAGGCCCGCCAGGGCCGCCGAGGCGAGGACGAGGCCCGCCCACAGGGCCGCCGCGCGGACGAGCGAACGACGGCGATCCGTCGCGGCGGGGTTCATGGCGTCCATGGTCGGGGAAAGCCGGGGCCTGAGATCTGATGGTGGCCGCCTCGCTATACGGGAATCGTGCCAGTGTCGCGACCGGCGCCGGATCCGGCCGGCTGACCGAGGGGCAGCGTTGCGTGCGGCGCATGCGCGCGGAAGAAGCCGGCGAGCTCGGACAGCCCCTCGGCCCGTGGATCGCTGGCGCGCCAGGCGAGCGCGATGGTGCGGCGCGGGCCGTCCGGCCCGAACCGGCGGCAGATCGTGAGCCCGGCGGGATCGGGCCCGGGCGGGGCGGCGAGCGCCGGCAGCAGGGTGTAGCCGGCGCCGGCCGCCACCATCGAGCGCAGGGTCTCGAGGCTGGTGGCGTGGCGCCCGCTCGCCGGCCCGGCGCCGCAGGCCGCCACCGCCTGGTCGCGCAGGCAATTGCCCTCGTCGAGGAGCAGCAGGTCCGGCCCGGCGAGGTCGCCGGGACGCGGCGGCTCTCCGCCCGCGAAGGCGTGCTCGGCCGGGCAGGCGAGGAGGAACGGCTCGTCGAAGAGGGCTGAGACCGTCAGCCCCGATTCTGGGATCGGCAGGGAGATCAGCGCCGCGTCGGCCCGGCCCTCGCGCAGGGCGTCGAGGATCTCCGCCGTGCGCCCCTCGCTCAGGGCGAGGGCGAGGTCCGGGAAGGCCTGGCGCAACCCGCGCAGCACCTGCGGAAACAGATAGGGCCCAAGAGTTTGGATCGCCGCCAGGACGAGGCGGCCGCGCAGGCCCTGGCCGGCCCCCTCGCGGGCGAGCATCAACAGGGTTTTGGCCTCCGCCAGAACGGCGCGGGCCTGGCGCACCACCGCCTGGCCGCTCGGCGTGAGGAGCACCCGCCGGTTCGAGCGCTCGAACAGGACCAGACCGAGTGCCTCCTCCAGCTTGCGCACCTGCACGCTCAAGGTCGGCTGGCTCACGGCGCAGCGCTCGGCGGCGCGGCCGAAATGGCCTTCCTCCGCCAGGGTCACGACGTATTCGAGGTCGCGCAGGGACAAGCCGGAGGCATTCATAGGCTGCGCCTATCACGTGGTTCGCAACGATGCATTTGTTTTCGGGTCACGCAGCGGTCATAGGTTCGAGCGAGAGCAGTTCCAGGGTGTCGGTCCGGCGACCGAGCCCCTATGTGAGCGGTTCCTCGCGCGGTGTCCCCCACCCGGCACGCCGCGCTTGCACGCCAGAGGAGTTCCCATGAGCGACCAACGCCCGATCCTGACGACCCGCCAGGGCCACCCGGTCCGCGACAATCAGAGCATGCGCACGGTCGGCGAGCGTGGCCCGGCGACCCTCGAGAACTATCAGTTCATCGAGAAGATCACCCATTTCGACCGCGAGCGGATCCCCGAGCGCGTGGTCCACGCCCGCGGCGCCGGAGCCCACGGCTATTTCGAGGCCTACGGCAAGATCGGCGACGAGCCGGCTTCGAAGTACACCCGCGCCCGCGTGCTCAACGAGACCGGCGTGAAGACGCCGATGTTCGTGCGCTTCTCGACCGTCGCCGGCGCCAAGGAGAGCCCGGAGACCGCCCGCGACCCGCGCGGCTTCGCGGTGAAGTTCAAGACCGTCGACGGCAACTGGGATCTCGTCGGCAACAACCTGAAGATCTTCTTCATCCGGGATGCGATCAAGTTCCCGGACATGATCCACGCCTTCAAGCCCGACCCGGTGACCAACCGCCAGGAGGCCTGGCGCTTCTTCGACTTCGTGGCGGCGCATCCCGAGTCGATCCACATGGTGACCTGGCTGAAGTCGCCGTGGGGCATCCCGGCCAATTATCGCGAGATGGAAGGCTCGGGTGTCAACACCTACAAGCTGGTCAACGACCAGGGCGTGGCGCATCTCTGCAAGTTCCACTGGATCCCGAAGCAGGGCGTCCGCAACCTGACCTCGGCTGAAGCCGCCGAGATCCAGGGCAAGGATGTCGGCCACGCGACCAAGGACCTGTACGACAACATCGCGGCCGGCAACTTCCCCGAGTGGGAATTCGCGGTGCAGATCATGCCGGACGGCCCGAACGACCACCTGTCGTTCGATCCGCTCGACGACACCAAGCGCTGGCCCGAGGACCAGTTCCCGCTCCTGAAGTGCGGGCGCATGGTGCTCGACCGGGTGCCGGACAACTTCTTCGCCGATGTCGAGCAATCGGCCTTCGGCACCGGCGTGCTCGTCGACGGGATCGACTTCTCGGACGACAAGATGCTCCAGGGGCGCACCCTGTCCTACTCGGACACCCAGCGCTACCGCGTCGGCCCGAACTACCTGCAGCTGCCGATCAACGCGCCGGCGCCGGGCGTGAAGACCAGCACCAACCAGCGCGACGGCCAGATGACGTTCTACGTCGACGGCGTCGGCGAGAACAAGCACATCAACTACGAGCCGAGCACCATCGGACAGGGCCTGCGCGAGGCGCCGAAGCCCGCGCGTGAGTACCACCAGAGGGTTGAGGGCAAGCTCGGCCGCTACCAGACCAGCCGCACCGAGGACGACTACGCCCAGGCCGGCGAGCGCTACCGCTCGTTCGAGGCGTGGGAGCGCGACGATCTGATCGCCAACCTGGTCGGCGACATGAAGGAGTGCCCCGAGGCGATCCAGCTCCGGATGGTCTGGCACTTCTGGCACGCCGACGAGGATTACGGCCGCCGTGTCGCTGAGGGCGCCGGCATCGACCTCGAGAAGGCCAAGGCCCTGCCGCCGCTCCCGGGCCGCGCCGCCCCGGGCCAGCGTCTGAAGCCCGAGACCTACACCGACGGCTCGCAGGCCCACAAGGTTGCGGCCGAGTAAGGTCAAGGCGTCGAGGGTCTAGAGTGTGACGAGCCCCGCCTGGAGCGATCCGGGCGGGGCTTTTTTACGTAGGGGAAGGATGGAAGCGCGACGGCTGTGGTGCTATTTTCGTTGGCGGCACGGTCGCGTGCCCGGATGCTGCGCATGACCGCCGTCGCCTTCGACACGCTGAAACTCGCTCGCACCCTGCGGGACAAGGCCAAGCTATCGCCGGATCAGGCGGAAGGCTTCGCCGAGGCTATCTCCGATGCCGTGCAGGGTGATCTCGCGACCAAATCAGACCTGAAAGCGTCCGAAGCGGCTCTTCGCGCCGATATCAAGGCCGTTGAGACCGGGCTGCGCGCTGAGATCAAAGAGGTCGAGACAAGCCTTCGCACTGACATCAAAGAGGTTGAGACGAGCCTCCGCACTGAGATCAAAGGGATTGAGACGGGACTGCGCACCGATATCGCTGCCCTTCGGGCTGACCATAAGGCCATCGCCAGCGATCTACATGGAATAGAAAAGAATTTGCGCTCCGATTTCAAGGCGCAGCTCTCGGAAACGCGGGCCGAGCTTGCGAAATGGATGATCGGCGCAGTCGGTTTGCAGTCCGTCGCTATCATCGGCGCGATGATCACCCTGCTTCGCATCCTCAAGCCCTGAACCGGCGTTGCCCGGGGGATCGCCTACGAGGAGCTTTGCACCATGGACCCAACCCCCGAGCCCGTCACCGGCGTCACGATCGGCGGGATGCAGGTGCGCTACCTCGCCCGCAGCGACGCCACGCACGACGCGATCGGCATCTACGGCATGACCCTCGCGCCGCGCTCGCCCGGCGCCGGGCTGCACCGCCATGCCCGGCTCACCGAGGCTTTCGAGGTTCACGAGGGCACCCTCACCCTGCGGCTGAACGATCGCGACGTGACCGTGGGACCCGGCGGTTTCGTGCTGGTGCGTCCCGGCGAGCCGCACGCCTTCGCCAATCGCGGCGACGAACCGGTGCGCTTCACCCTGACCTTCACCCCGGCGCTGCGCCGCGAGGCCTTCTTCGAGGGGCTGGCGGCGCTCGCGGCAGAGGACCGCCTGCGGGACGAGCATGCCATGCGCGCTCTGATGGCGGCCTACGACCAGGAGCCGCTCGCGGGCTTCGCGGGCTGGAGCGAGGTCGGCTGACGCGCCATGCTCGCTTGAGGACGAATCAGGAGGACGGGGATGCGGCGGCGGATCGACGGCGGCTCGAGCTTCGAGCGCGAGTACGGCTATTCCCGCGCGGTGGTGCAGAACGGCTTCGTGTTCGTGGCCGGTACCACCGGCTACGACTACGCCGCGATGACGATGCCGGACGAGGCCGGTGCCCAGGCCGAGGCGTGCTGGCGCACCATCGCGGGCGTGCTGGATCAGGCGGGCTCGTCGCTGGGTCACGTCGTGCGGGCCACCTACTACGTCACCGACCGGGCGGAGGCCGAGGCGGTGCTGACGGTCTGCGGCCGGGTGCTGCGGGACATCCGCCCGGCCGCGACCCTGGTGGTGGTCGCGGGCCTGCTGCGGCCGGAGATGAAGGTCGAGATCGAGGTGACGGCCCTGCTGCCGAAGAGCTGAGGCGCCTGTCCCATGACCGGGAGGGCGCCTACAGGATCGGCGTCCCCGCCCGGTTCGCCACCCGGATCTGCCACAGGTACAGGAGCGGCGTGACCACCAGCTCCATGCCGAGCGCCGCCAGCATGACGAGGGAGGGCAGGCCGGTGAGCCACAGGCCGAGCAGCCGGGCGAGGCCGCCCAGGACCACCACCATCGTCAGGAAGCGGAACAGCGAGGTCTTGGTCTCGATTGCGGGAATCGTCGACCAGAACAGCAGGCCGATCCCGAGCAGCAGGCCCGACAGGTAGCGGAAATGGCTGTCGCTCGAGATGTCGAAGGCGCCGCCGCCGAGGCCGGCCTGGCCGAACAGCACGCCGTAGAGGCCGCCCAGCACCGGGACCAGTCCCGCCACAGCCACCACGCGCTGGAGGGCGCGCCGCTCCGTCTCGAAGGTCATTCCCGCTCCCTTGCTCACGGCTCCGCTGACGTCTCTCCCCGACAATCCGTCAGGGCGCGCCGGGTTCACCAATGGTGCAGCACCACCGCCTCGGCGAGGCAGGCCGACTTCGCGCCGCCCTCGATCTCGACCGTCACCCCGTAGGTGGTGCGCAGGCCCCGGGGCGGAACGTCGAGGGCCGCGGCCACCCGCACCCGGCCGCGCAGGCGCGCATTGACGATGACGGGTGCGGGGAAGCGCACCCGGTCGAGGCCGTAATTCAGGCTCAGCCGCAGGCCCTCCAGCCGGCGCACCCCGGCGATGAAGCGCGGCACCAGCGACAAGGTGAGGTAGCCATGCGCCACCGTGGCACCGTAGGGCGATTCGCGCGCCGCCCGCTCCGGATCGACGTGAATCCACTGGTGGTCGTCCGTCGCCTCGGCGAAGCGGTCGATCATCGCCTGGTCGACGGTCACCCAGTCGCCGACGCCGATCTCCTGCCCGATCGCCGCCTTCAGGGCCTCCGGCCCGTCGAAGATCTCCATGCCGTTTCCTCCCGTGTCGCGCGCACCCTACGCCGCGTTCGCCGGCACGGCCACGCTCGATCGGGGTCGATACTCCGCCGGAGTGTTCTAGTTGCAGGGGTAAGTTCCTGTGACGAGGAGGGCGGGCGGTGGGCCATAAGAGCGTGCGGGTCGCGATCGCAGGTGTCGGCAACTGCGCCTCCTCCTTCGTGCAGGGCCTGACCTACTACCGGGAGGCCGGCCCCGGCGCGGCGGTGCCGGGCCTGATGAGCCCGGATCTCGGCGGCTACCGGGTGGCGGACGTGCGCGTGGTGGCGGCTTTCGACGTCGCGCGGGACAAGGTCGGCCGCGACCTCGCCGAGGCGATCCTGATCCCGCCCAACAACACCGCCCGCTTCGCCGAGGTCGCGCCGACCGGCGTCAAGGTCGAACGCGGGCCCACCCTCGACGGGCTCGGCCGCTACCTCGAGGCGATCGTGCCGGAATCGCCGGCCCGGCCGGTGGATGTGGCGGCCTCCCTGCGGCGCGCAGGCGCCGAGGTGCTGGTCTCCTACCTGCCGGTCGGCTCGCAAGCCGCTACCGAATACTACGCGGAGGCCGCGCTGGCGGCGGGCTGCGCCTTCGTCAACTGCATCCCGGTCTTCATCGCCTCGCATCCCGAGTGGCGCCAGCGCTTCGCGCGGGCCGGGCTGCCGCTGATCGGCGACGACATCAAGAGCCAGGTCGGCGCCACCATCGTGCACCGGGCGCTGGCCCATCTCTTCCGCGAGCGCGGCGTCACGCTGGAACGGACCTATCAGCTCAATTTTGGCGGCAACGCCGACTTTCGCAATATGCTGGAGCGCGAGCGGCTCGAATCGAAGAAGATCTCGAAGACGCAATCGGTGCAGAGCCAGCTCGAGACAGCGCTCCCGCCGGACGACATCCATGTCGGACCCAGCGACTACGTGCCGTGGCTCACCGATCGCAAATGGGCGCATATCCGCCTGGAAGGCACGGCCTTCGGCGGCGTGCCGCTGAACCTCGAACTGAAGCTGGAAGTGTGGGACTCGCCGAACTCCGCCGGCATCGTCATCGACGCTGTGCGCTGCGCCGCCCTGGCGCGGGAACGCGGCCTCGGCGGGGCGCTGATCGGCCCCTCCGCGTGGCTGATGAAGTCGCCGCCGGAGCAGTTTTCGGACGACGAGGCCCACCGGCGGACGCTGGCCTTCGTGGCAGGGGAGGGTGTGTAGGACGCCGTCTACATTGCTCCATAAATCAATACTTGCCCGACAACTCTCCACGTCATCTCGGAGCTCGCCGCAGGCGAGAACCCGGGATCCATAATCGCTGAAGATCAAGGAAAAGGCGGACAGCGTTCCGCTTCATCATGAATCGTCGGCGGTTATGGATCCCGGGTTCCGCTGCGCGGCCCCGGGATGACATCGAGGGTTTCAGGATTGCCGGTGAAATACAGATAGTCTGCTATCTCAGCCGCCAGTCGATCGCCTCCAGCCCCTTCTCCTCCAGCCAGGCATTCGCCTGCCCGAACGGCCGGCTGCCGCGGAAATCCGCCTTGCGGTTGAGGGGCGAGGGATGGCCGGCCTCCAGCACCAGATGCTTCTCCCGGTCGATCAGGGCGGCGCGCTGGCGGGCCGGCGCGCCCCAGAGCAGGAAGGCGACGGCCGGGCGCTCCGCCGAGACCGCCGAGACCGCCTGGTCGGTGAGATCCGACCAGCCGAGCTTCATATGCGCTCCGGACTTGCCCGCCTCGACGGTCAGCGCCGCGTTGAGGAGCAGCACGCCCTGGCGCGCCCAGGGGCTGAGGTCGCCGCTCGTCGGCACGCTCGTGCCCGTCTCCTCCGCCATCTCGGCCAGGATCACCTTCAGGGAGGCCGGCAGCCGGCGCCCGCCGACATAGGAGAAGGCGAGGCCATGGGCGTCGCCCGGCGTCGGATAGGGGTCCTGGCCGAGGATCACCGCCCGCACCCGGTCGAGCGGCGTCAGGGTCAGGGCGTTGAAGACGGCTTCGGGCGCCGGCAGCACCCGGGCGCCGGCCTCGCACCGGGCATCGACCGCCTCGGCCACCCGCTCGGCGCTGCCGTCCTGGAAGAACGGCAGGGCGAGCCACGGGGACCCGGAGGCGCGGAAGCGGGCGAGCGCGCCCGCGACGGTGTCGTCTGTCGGCATCGGACCTCGGGACAAGCGGGATCGAGGGTCAGCGGATGGTCAGGCGCCCCGTCTCGATCGTCAGCGGCGCGTTGGCGCGGATGTAGGACATGACCACGTTGGCGACGAGCGTGCCGTCGGTGGCACCGACCAGAGTCTTGCCCTCGGCCAGCATCCCGTAATCGTTGCCACCGGCGAGCATGAAGTTGTTGGCCGCGACCGTGTAGGTCCGGACGGGGTCGAGGGGCGCGTCGCCGACCGTCACCGCGACGACCCGCCTGCCCGCCGCGGCCGCGGAATCCACCGTGACGGCGATCCCCGACACCTGCGGGAAGCGCCCGGCGGAGCGGCCGAGTTCCGAGAACCCGTTCTCCAGGGCGGCGAGCACCTGCGCGCCGGTGATCCTCACCAGCACCGAGGTGTTGCCGAAGGGCAGCTCGGTCAGCACGTCGCGGCGGGTCAGCTCGGACTCGGCCGGGTAGGTCCGGTTGCCGCGGATGCCGCCGCCGTTCATCAGGCCGATCTCGGCTTGCGCCGCGTGGCGCAGGGCGTCGGCGATCAGGTCGCCGAAGACGGCCTCGCGCCGGCGCACGACGTCGATACGGGTGTCGAGGGCGTTGGTCACCCGGCCGAGCGGCACGTCGAGCTCGCGGGCAAGCTCGCGCTCCTGGCGCTGGACCACCGCCAGCACCTCCGGGTCCGGCTCGATCTCGGCGGTGTCGTGGATGCGGAAGGCCGCACTCCAGGTCAGGGCCTTGCCGGTCCCCTCCGCCTTCACGTCGATGGCGGTGACGTACTCGGCGTCATGGCCGGATTCGGCGAAGGCCGTTCGGCCGTCGTAGCGAAGCGCCAGGTCGTGGTCGTGGCCCGAGAGCACGATGTCGGCGTGGCGGCTTGCCACCAGGGCGTCGTCGGTCGCCCGGTCGGTGTGGCAGACGGCGAGCACCATCTCGGCGCCCGCCGCGCGTAAAGATGCCGCCTCGCGGGCGAGCGTCGCGACCGCCGGCCCGAACCGCCAGTCGCCCGATTGCGACTTGGCCGGCGTCTCGGGCAGCGCGATGCCGACCACGCCGACCTTGATCCCGCCGAGGGTCAGGATCGTCGATTCGCTCGTCCCCGGCACCGGCGTGCCGTCGGGCCGGCGCAGGTTGGCGGCGAAGACCGGAAAATTCGCGGCTTTCATCCGCTCGAGGTAGACGTCCTGGCCGAAATCGAACTCGTGGTTGCCCGGCACGAACACGTCCGGCTTGATCAGGTTGGTGAGCTCGATGATGTGGCGCCCCTTGTCGATGCCCGACATCAGCGAGGGCGAGAGGGTGTCGCCGGCGTGGCAGACCAGGACCGGCCGGCCGCGCGACCGCTCGGCCTTGACGACTGCCGCAAGCTTCGGGAAGCCGCCGCGGCCGTCGACCGCGCCCATCCGGTAGATGTCGTTGACGAGGACCAGGGTGAAGTCGACGTCCGGCCCCCGCGCGGCGGCTTGTCCTCCCGCGAGACCGGCGAGGCCGGCTCCGAGGCCGAGGGCGAGGGTCTGGCGGCGGCTGGGCGCGGTCATGCGGGGCTCCGGCGGGCCGCGAGGGGCCCGGGGTCGAGGGAGGCTTGTCTCACGGGCATCTTGACCGTTGGATGTCGCCGGCGCACCGCGGTGCAGCGTCACGACACGTTGGTTCGGGCCGCCGTTGCGCTATGTAGACGACCACCCGACGCGAAACAGACGGGCCCGGGCGCGCCATCCTCCGGGCCGACCAGCAGACCGGACGACCATGAACGAGGTGACCCCGAACGCCGCGCTCGCCCGCGGCGCCACCCCTGTCGGCCAGACGGGCGCGAGCGCCGCCGGCCAGGCTGGGGCCAAGTCCGCCGGAGGGGCCGGAACCTTGCCGGTCGACCACCCGCCGGTGCGCTGGGGCCGGATCGGCGTGCTCCTGATGAATCTCGGCACGCCCGAGGGTACGAGCTACTGGCCGATGCGCCGCTACCTCAAGGAGTTCCTGTCCGACCGGCGGGTGATCGAGGTGCCGCGCGCGATCTGGTGGCCGCTCCTCAATCTGGTGATCCTGACCAAGCGTCCGGGGCCGAAGGGGCGCGACTACGCCTCGGTCTGGAACACCGAGCGCGACGAAGGCCCGCTCAAGACCATCACCCGCGGCCAGGCCGAGAAGCTGCAGGCGGCGATGGGCGATAAGGTCGTGGTCGATTGGGCGATGCGCTACGGCAAGCCCGAGGTCGACCAGCGCATTCAGGCCCTGCTCGACCAGGGCTGCGACCGTATCCTGCTGGTGCCGCTCTATCCGCAATACGCCGCCGCGACCTCCGCCACCGCCTGCGACCAGGCGTTCCGCGCCCTGATGAAGATGCGCTGGCAGCCGACGGTACGGGTCTCGCCGCCCTATCACGACGACCCGGTCTACATCGAGGCGGTGGCGAGCGCGATCCGCCGCGACCTCGCCGCCCTCGACTTCGAGCCCGAGGTCATCCTCACCTCGTTCCACGGCGTGCCGAAATCGTACCTGTTGAAGGGCGATCCCTATCACTGCCAATGCGTGAAGACCGGCCGGCTGATCCGCGAGGCCCTCGGCTACTCGCCGGAGCGGATGCGCACGACCTTCCAGTCGCGCTTCGGCAACGAGGAATGGCTGAAGCCCTATACCGACGAGACCGTGAAGGAGCTGGCGGCGCAGGGCGTGAAGCGCCTCGCCATCGTGGCGCCGGGCTTCACCGCCGACTGCCTCGAGACGCTCGAAGAGCTCGACGGCGAGAACCGGCACTATTTCGAGGATGGTGGCGGCACGCACTTCGCCTACCTGCCCTGCCTCAACGACGGCCCGGAGGGCATGCGGGTGATCGAGCACGTCGTCGCCCGGGAATTGAAGGGCTGGCTCGACTGAGCGGTGGACGGGGCCGATGGGGTGATCCCGCCGGCCCGCGCCCGGTCTAAGCTCGGGCGGCCATGACCGCGACGTCCTTCCTCCTCGGCACGCTTCCGACCCCGATCGGCACGATGCTGCTGGTCTTCGACGAGGACGCGACCTTGCGTGCCCTCGACTGGTCGGACCACGAGGAGCGAATGCGGCGCCTGCTGCGCCTGCATCACGGCACCGCTTTCGTCTTGCGCGACGCCGCCCTGCCGCCGGCGTTGCGCGATCCGATCGAGGCCTATTTCGCCGGCGACCTCGCAGCGATCGATCGCCTCGGCGTCCGCCACAACGGCACCGCCTTTCAGCGCGAGGTCTGGGCGGCTTTGCGAACCATTCCGGCGGGCACTACCCTGAGCTACGGCGCCCTCGCGCAGCGTCTCGGCCGGACCAAGGCGGTGCGGGCGGTCGGGCTCGCCAACGGCGCCAACCCTGTCGGCCTCGTCGTGCCCTGTCATCGCGTGATCGGGGCGAATGCGAGCCTCACCGGCTATGGCGGCGGACTGCATCGCAAGCAGTGGCTGCTGGCGCATGAGGGGGTGCAGCTCGGGGGCGGGCAGGGGATGCTGGATCTGCGGTGAGGTGGGTGGTGCGTCGGCGCACCCTGCCGTTCGGCCATGCGCTCTCGCTGCATCCCACTCTCGGCCTCATCCTGAGGCGCGAGCGAAGCGAGCCTCGAAGGAGGGCTCCAGGCAGCGCCGGGAGTTCTGGAGCCCTCCTTCGAGGCCAACCGATCTTCGATCGGCCGGCACCTCAGGATGAGGTCGAGAGTAGCAGAAGGTGGAACAGCGGAAGGGCTTCCTCTCGTGTGCGAGGCGATCATGCAAAGGCTGACCGGGAAGACCTGCATCGTCACCGGCGCCGCTCGCGGCATCGGGCGCGCCATCGCCGCCCGCTTCCGGGAGGAGGGCGGCGAGGTCGTCGTCATCGACATCGACGAGATGGCGGGTGCTGCGACCGCCTCCGAGATCGGCGCGCGGTTCATCCGCCTGGATGTCGGCCGGGAGGAGGACTGGCAGCTTTTGGCTGACGCCGTCCCGGCCGCCGACGTGGTGGTGAACAATGCCGGCATCACCGGATTCGAGACCGGTCCGGTTCCCCATGATCCCGAACATGCGAGCCTCAAGGATTGGCGGGCGGTCCATCGCGTCAACCTCGACGGCACCTTCCTCGGCTGCCGGTACGCGATCCGGGCGATGAAGGCGCGGGGCCAAGGTTCGATCGTCCAAGGATCGATCATCAACGTCTCCTCGCGCTCAGGTTTGGTCGGCATCCCGGCCGCCGCGGCCTACGCCTCGTCGAAGGCCGCGATCCACAACCACACCAAGACGGTCGCGCTCTACTGCGCGCAGCAGGGCTGGGCGATCCGCTGCAACTCCATCCGGGGGCGATCCTGACGCCGATCTGGGAGCCGATGCTGGGGGAGGGGGCGGAGCGCGAGGCGCGGATGGCGGCGCTCGTCGCCGACACCCCGCTCAAGCGCTTCGGCACGCCTGAGGAGGTCGCGGCGGTGGCGGCGATGCTGGCCTCGGATGAGGCGACCTACATGACGGGGGCGGAACTGAATCTGGATGGTGGATTACTGGCGGGGTCGGCAGCGAGCCCGGGGTAGCGAGCGGGAGTGCCGTTGCGGCTTTCGGCGAAACCGCCCTCACCATGCAGGGAACGCCAGATCCCGAAGTGGAGCTCATGATCAGCCAGGAATCGGTGGCAGGCCAGCCTCGTACGGGTTGACGAAGGCGACGCCCATCGGCGCGAAGTCCTTCGCGTTGCGCGTCACGACGCATAAGCCGCGCAGTTCGGCCGTCGCCGCGATAGCGGCGTCCGCGAAGCCCGGCGAGGCTCCACGCATCTGCGCACGTGCCGAGAGGATGCCGGTCAGGCGGGCCACTTCACGGTCGAGCGGCAAGATGCGGGGGCCGTAAAGGTGTTCCACGACGTCGAGCCAGTCCCGCAGCCGTGCCGCCTTGCGCGATTCCCCCCGGATCATCGACCGCTCGATCCCGGCCGTCACCTCGGCGACCGTCACGACCGAGAGCCACAGGTGCTCCGCCGAAGCCTCCAGCCAGTCGGCGATGTCGGCGAAGGCGAGATCTATCTCCTTCGTTGGCGCCCCCTGGGACAGGATGTTGGTGTCGAGCAGGTACATCAGACATCGAAATCGCGCAGCGGGGTCCGGTCGCGCTCCGGCAGGTCGCCGTCGCGCAGCCCCGACGATGCGAGAAGCCTGCCGAAGTTTGGGACCGTCGCGAGACGCTGCCAATCCGCGAAGGACAGTACGACCGCCTCCGGTTTACCATGACGGGTGATGACGCTCGGCTCGCCGCGGACGGCATCGTCGATGACGGCGGACAGAGTCGCCTTGGCATCCCGAAGCTGAATCTCGCGCATCGCATCCTCTTATGACCACAATGGTCATATTTGCGATGAAGGCTTCGCGTCTGCAAGCGCGTCGTGGGTCGCCCCAACGGAAAAGGGGCCGCCTCGCGGCGACCCCTCCCGTCTCTCAAGACTGGTCGGCTGGACTTAGAAGTCCATGCCGCCCATGCCGCCGCCCGGCATCGCCGGAGCAGGGCTGTCCTTCTTCGGCGCGTCGGCGACCATCGCCTCGGTCGTCACCAGCAGGCCGGCCACCGAGGCGGCGTCCTGCAGGGCGGTGCGCACGACCTTGGCCGGGTCGACGATGCCGGCCTGGATCATGTCGACGTACTCTTCGGTCTGGGCGTTGAAGCCGTAGGTCTCCGAGTCGCCCTTGTCGCCGATCTTGCCGACCACGATCGAGCCCTCGACGCCGGCGTTGCTGGCGATCTGGCGGATCGGGGCCTCAAGGGCCTTCAGGACGATCTTGATACCGGCCTGGACGTCGGCGTTGTCGCTCGACAGCGAGGCCACGGCCTTCTTGGCGCGCAGGAGCGCGGTGCCGCCGCCGGGAACGATGCCTTCCTCGACCGCCGCGCGGGTGGCGTGGAGAGCGTCGTCGACGCGGTCCTTCTTCTCCTTGACCTCGACCTCGGTCGCGCCGCCGACGCGGATCACCGCGACGCCGCCCGCGAGCTTGGCCAGACGCTCCTGGAGCTTCTCGCGGTCGTAGTCCGAGGTGGTCTCCTCGATCTGCGCCTTGATCTGCTGGACGCGGGCCTCGATGTCGGCCTTCTCGCCGGCGCCGTCGATGATCGTGGTGTTCTCCTTCTCGATGCGGACGCGCTTGGCGCGGCCGAGCATCGGGAGGGTCACGTTCTCGAGCTTGATGCCGAGGTCCTCGGCGATCATCTGACCCTGGGTCAGGATCGCGATGTCCTCGAGCATGGCCTTGCGACGGTCACCGAAGCCCGGCGCCTTCACGGCCGCGACCTTCAGGCCGCCGCGCAGCTTGTTGACCACGAGGGTGGCGAGCGCCTCGCCCTCGATGTCCTCGGCGACGATCAGCAGCGGCTTGCCGGTCTGGACGACGGCCTCGAGCACCGGCAGCATCGCCTGGAGCGACGACAGCTTCTTCTCGTGGATGAGGATGTAGGGATCCTCGAGCTCGGCGATCATCTTCTCCGCATTCGTAATGAAGTACGGGGAGAGGTAGCCGCGGTCGAACTGCATGCCCTCGACGACGTCGAGCTCGGTCTCGGCGGTCTTCGCCTCCTCGACCGTGATCACGCCCTCGTTGCCGACCTTCTGCATGGCATGGGCGATCATCTCGCCGATGTCCTTGTCGCCGTTGGCCGAGATCGTGCCGACCTGGGCGATCTCCTCCGAGGCCGACACCTTCTTGGCGCGGCTCTGGATGTCCTTCACGGCGGCCTGGGTGGCGAGGTCGATGCCGCGCTTCAGGTCCATCGGGTTCATGCCGGCGGCGACGTACTTGGCGCCCTCGCGGACGATCGCCTGGGCCAGCACGGTCGCGGTGGTGGTGCCGTCACCCGCGATGTCGTTGGTCTTCGAGGCCACTTCGCGCACCATCTGGGCGCCCATGTTCTCGAACTTGTCGGCGAGCTCGATCTCCTTGGCGACGGTCACGCCGTCCTTGGTGATCCGGGGCGCGCCGAAGCTCTTCTCGATCACGACGTTGCGGCCCTTCGGGCCGAGCGTGACCTTCACGGCATCCGCCAGGATGTCCACGCCGCGCAGCATCTTCTCGCGGGCGTCGGAGGCGAAACGAACGTCTTTCGCTGCCATGGTGATTCCTCACTTTGGATCGGTGTTGCAGGGGACAGCCGTCCGGCGTCAGCTCCCGGGAAGGGGCGCCGCCGTCGGGCTCGCAGGGCGTCTCAGGGGGTGGCGGTTACGCCAGCACGCCCATGATGTCGGACTCCTTCATGATGAGGAGGTCCTTGCCGTCGATCTTGACCTCGGTGCCCGACCACTTGCCGAACAGGACGCGGTCGCCGGCCTTGACGTCGAGGGGGTTCAGCTTGCCGGACTCGTCGCGGGCGCCGGGGCCGACGGCGACGATCTCGCCCTCTTGCGGCTTCTCCTTGGCGGTGTCCGGGATGATGATGCCGCCCTTGGTCTTCTCCTCGCTCTCGATGCGACGGACGACGACACGGTCGTGCAGCGGACGGAATTGCATGTGCTGCCCTCTTGCTTCGCAGAACGCATTGCGGTTGGTGCTGGCGCCGAAGCCGCCTTCCAACCGGGGCATTAGCACTCTCGTGAGGTGAGTGCTAAGGCTGGTGGGGAGATAATCGGGCCGCGCGGACGAGTCAAGGCGCTGGCGTGTGGCTTGCGCGGCACAATGGACGGGCGAGGGACCATCGAACCCGTCGAGCAGGAGCTCCCCCTCTCATGATCACGCTGCACGGCTCCGAGGGGGTCGTCGCCGAGGGGCAGGCCTGCGCGGCCGCGCCGCTGCCGGCCCACGGCACCTGGCTCGACCTCGACGATCCGAGCGAGGCCGAGACGGCCCTCGCCGAGGCCGCGACCGGGCTCAAGGTGCCCTCCCGCGCGGCGTTGAGCGAGGTGCAGAACTCGCGCCGCCTCAACCGGCGCAAGGACGCGTTCTACCTGAGCACCCCGATGGTCTCGTTCCGCGACGACGACCTGACGCTCCGCCCCCTCGGCTTCGTGCTGACGCCCGAGCGCCTGCTCACCGTCCGGTTCCAGCCGCTCTCCGCCTTCGACACGGTCAAGGCGCGCCAGGCCGAGCGGGACGGGCCTGCCTCCAGCGTCGAGACCTTCCTGGCGCTCCACGAGGAGTTGATCGACCGCCTGGCCGACACCCTCGAGACGATGAGTGACGAGCTCGATTCCCTCTCGACCCGGATCTTCACCTTCGACACCAGCGCCAACGGCAACGGTCGGCGCGAAGGGTCGGCGCCGAAGCGCCGTGATCTCGCCCTGCGGCGGCTGCTGCGCGCCATCGGCCGGCGCGGCAAGGCGCTGGCGAAGCTGCGTGCCGCGCTGCTCGGCCTCGGCCGCATCCTGCCCTTCGTCGCCGGCGAGGGGGAGGGCTGGCTGAAGCCCGAGGAGAAGGCCCGTTTCGAGAGCCTGCGCCTCGACGTCGCCTCCCTCGACGAGTTCGAGACGCGCCTGTCCGAGACGGTGCAGTTCCTGCTCGACGCGACGCTCGGCCTGATCAACATGGAGCAGAACAACACCTTCCGGGTGCTCACGGTCGTCTCGGTGATCGGCATCCCGCCGACCCTGATGGCCTCGGTCTACGGCATGAACTTCAAGCACATGCCGGAGCTGGACTGGGCCTGGGGCTATCCGTTCGGGCTCGCCGTCATTGCCGCGAGCGCGCTGGTGCCGGCGATCTACTTTAAGCTGAGGGGGTGGTTCTGAGCGGAGCCGCCGTTCAGAATGCTCGTCTGACGGCCTACCTTCGAAAGACGACAAAATATAATTAAATATATCAATCTATAAAATTTTATCATTAAACGTCCTGAAATGGTATATTTTGCTCATCTGAAAATGAAATTAAACTTGATTTTTGAAGATTTGTTTAGGTATGGCTTATAACTGCTCATTGACCGAATTTTTCGAATCATTGATGAAGCCGGGGTCGGAAGTGAACTCTCCGACTCGGACGAGGCACATCCTATGCCAAAGATCAATATCGATGCGGAAGCTATTGTTCTTTCGAGCGATGCAGGTGGCGATACGCTCGAGTCGGCTATCAATCTGGCGATAGGAAATAAGAAATCACTCGTGATCTTGCCGGGGACGTATGACGCCTCGGAAATTTACATCAGCGACAGCATCCATATCCGTGGGATCGGTGGCACCGTCATCATCCAGTCGAGTGGATCGACGGCGGTCATGATCACCGTGGAATCGTCGCAGTCCGGCACGCGCATCTCCGACGTGACCATCGAGGGCTGCAACTTCGACGGCAACAATGCCGACTTTCCGACTGGCGATCGGACAAGCTTCATTCGTGCCCGGAACGTCGACCGACTGGTCATCGAAGGTTGCTTCTTCGGCCGATCCCGGGATTCCGGGATTTATCTAAGCGCCGTCGCCGGCCGTATCTCAGGTAACGAGTTCTACGATTGTCGGACCGCGATCTCGGCTGCCGGGTCGGTGGGTCTCGTCATCGATAAAAATTATATTCGCGACAGCAAAGACAACGGCATCAATCTGTGGCAGCCCAACCCGAATTTCGATGGAACGGTGATTACCGGTAACCGCATCTTCGGCGTCGACAACGACACCGGAGGCTCCGGCCAGTTCGGCAACGCGATCATCGGATACGAAGCTCATAATATCATCGTCTCCAACAACGTCATCTCGGGCGTGAAATATTCCGGGATACGTTTCAATGTGTGCACGAATTCGCAGATCATCGGTAACAACATATCGAACACGCGCGAGACGGCAATCTTCGTCGAGGCTCCCGATTCCAGCCAGTACGGCTATACGGGCGTCGTGGTGCAGGGAAACATCTTGTCGACGGTGGGAAACGGCATCTCTGTCGTCAACCCGAACTACTCGGGGCGTCGCGTCACGGTGACGGGTAATTCCATCACCGATTCAACGTTCAATACGTATGACGAATGGGCAACTCCCGACAGGAATCCGGCTCAGCGCTACACGATCACCTCCTACGCTGCCGGAGTCATCGCAGCCGGGGCCGACATCGTCGTGGCGAACAACGTGGTGGAAAACTGCCAGAGCCAAGGTGTGGTCGTGCATCCGCTGGGAACATACGATCCCAGCACGCAGCAGCGCCGCGACCAGAACATCGTCTCGGTCCTGGCGCTCGGCAACATCATGAAGCAGTGCCAGATCGGCATCGGCTACAACGAGGATGATGACCGAGGATACGCGGAGATCGCCGAGAACATCATCATCGGATCGTCCGGAGGATCGGTCGTCCCAGTCTATTCTCCGAGCTTCGACACCCACACCTCGGCGGGATTTCTGCCTAAGCCCTACGAGCGCGTGGCGGGGTCTGCGGATCAAGGCAATGCGACATCGCCGATTACCGACCGCATCTCGTTCAGTCGCAACAAGGCGCTGCCCTTGACCGCCTGACAAGCCGGGGCCGGATCTCGTCCGGCCCCGCCCCAGCTGCGCGACCTGAACGAGCACCCGGAAATTTTTCAATGGTCTGTTCACTATGACTTAAGGAAAACTTCAAAAATAAGTTTAAATACAGATTCGCAACATCTTGAGCGTCGCGCCGTTTATTTTTTTTCAAATCATTGCATCCATGGTCGCAAGCGTTCGAAGATTGCTCAACCGACCGACGGAAGGACATGTCCGTGAATTTTCCTCGTTCTGTCGTGGACTTCGAGGCCGGATCGGTGCCGCTGCCGGCTCGGTCGATCCGCGAGATTGCCGACACGCTCGGCTACACCTCGGACTGGAACTGGAGTTGGGACAACTACAAGAGCATGATCCTGGCGATGTCGAAGGCCTACGGCCTGCGGCAGCACCTGGAGATTGGGGGTGGTCGCGATCCCCTGTTCAACCCCGCCGAGTTGAACGAGCATGACATCCGCGTGACGATCAACGATCTGTCGCAGACGGAACTCGATCTCGCTCCCCCTGAGTTTTCCAAGCTCTGCTGCGACATCGCTTCGCCCTCGACCCCTGATGTCGTCGGGAGCGAACAGTTCGATTTTGCCTATTGCCGGATGGTGATGGAACATGTGCATGATGTGCCGCAGATGTGGCGCAACGTGCATGGCCTTCTGAAGCCGGGCGGCGCGGCGTTGAGCTTCTTCCCGACCCTGTTCGCCCCGCCCTTCGTCATCAATGAATTGATGCCCGAGCGGCTGTCGCGGGCGGTGCTGCACACACTCTTTCCCGATCGCCGCGACGATGGCGACAATCCCAAGTTTCCGGCCTACTACAATCTGTGCCGTGGCAACGAGACGGCGATCGTACCGCTGTTGCGGGAGATCGGCTTCCGGGAGGTCGTCGTGCTGCCGTTCTACGGCTACAGCTACTTCTGGAAGATTCCTGTCCTCAAGCAGGTTGACGCGGCGTTCACCCACGTCGCGCGGCAACGCGACTGGCGCACCTTCACGAGCTTCGCCTACGTCATCGCCCGCAAGTAGCACGGAGACCAAGCCGGGCCTCGCAGCCCCGCTCACCGCCGCGCCGCCAGCGCCGACCCGGCCAGGATCAGCCCCGCGCCCGCCAGCGTCGCCACCCCCGGCACTTCGCCGAAGGCGACGTAGCCGAGGCCGATCGCCCAGAGGAGGGCGGTGTATTCCATTGCGGCGAGGCGCGAGGCCTCGGCCCTGGCATAGGCGCGGCTGAGCACGAGGTGGCCGGCGACGCCGAGCACGCCGACGAGGACGAGGAGCGCCCAGTCGGGCGCCGCGACCGGGCTCCACGTCCAGACCGCGGGCGCGGCCAGCATCGCGGCCGGGCCGGCATTCTGGATCGCCACGATGGTCACCACCGGGTCGTGCCGGGCGCGGGCGCGGAGCAGCACCATCGAGAGCGCGTAGGTCAGCGCCGAGGCGAGGATCGCCGCGATGCCCCAGGCGGAGCCAGCCGCCCGCGGCGCCGCGGTGCCGACCTGCCCCGCCACCACGATCCCGACCCCGGCAAAGCCGACAACGAGCCCGGCCCAGACCGGCGGCCGCACCCTCTCGCGCAGGAGCAAGGCGGCGAACAGCGCGATGAAGATCGGGCTTAAGAAAGACAGCGCCAGCGCCTCGGCGAGCGGCAGCACCGACAGGCCATGGAAGAAGCAGAGCGCCGTCACGACCACCAGCACCGCCCGCAGGCCGTTGGCGCGCCAGGTCTCGTCCGAGGGCCAGCCGGGGCGCAACACGGCGAGCACGCCCGCCATGACGAGGGTGCCGACGAGGTAGCGGGCGAAGGCGATGCCGGTGACGCCGTAGCGATCGGACAGGCCCTTGATGGTGGCATCCATCAGCGAGAGGAGCCCGATGCCGAGGGCGGCGAGCAGGATCGCGGAGGCGGGGGAGGGGGCGCGCATGGTCGTGAGCCGAATGGCCTGGGGAGGGGCGCAGCGCAAGGCCGACGCCTCTACGGCGCTTAGGCGATTCCTAAGGGGTCGGATCCATCGTCGGGCCCGGATCCGCCACGCCCGAAGGGAGCCCGACCGATGCTGCACGATGGTGCCGGCCCGCCTTGCGGAGGACGGGCGTGAGAATCCTTCTCGTCGCCGACCACGCCTACATCAACGGCGGCCAGGCCAAGGTCTCGCTCGAGAGCGCGATCGGGCTCGCCCGCCGCGGCCACGAGGTGGTGCTGTTCGCCGCCGTCGGCCCGGCCGATCCGCGCCTGGCCGAGGCCGGGGTGCGCACGGTGCTGCTGGGCCAGACCGACGTGACGCAGGCGCGCTCGCTGGCGCGCTTCGGCGTGCAATGGCTGTGGAACGGGCCCGCCGCGGCCGAGTTGCGCGGCCTCATCGCCGAGTCCGATCCGCGCGACACGGTGGTCCACGTCCATGCCTGGGCGAAGGCCCTCTCGCCCTCGATCGGGCCGGTGCTGCGGAACACGGCCGCGCCGGTGGTCTACACCGCGCACGAATACTACCTCGCCTGCCCGAATGGCGGCTTCTACGATTACCCGGTCGCCGCCGCCTGCCACCGGATTCCGAACGGGCCGGCCTGCCTGGCGCATAATTGCGACTCGCGCACCTATCCGCGCAAGCTGATGCGCGTCGCCCGCCACGAACTGATGCGCCGTACCGGCCTCGTCGATGGCATCGACGCGATGATCACCATCAGCCGGCTGCAGCGGGAGGTGCTGGCGCCTTACCTGCCCGAGGCGATGCGCTACTACGACGTGCCGAACCCGGTCGACGTCGCGCCGCTGGGCCACCGGGTAGGTCCGCCCGGCGACTTCGTGTTCGTCGGCCGGATCTCGCCCGAGAAGGGCCCGGCGGTCTTCGCCGAGGCGGCGCGGCTCGCCGGCATGCGGGCGGTCTTCGCCGGGGACGGACCGGCCCGGGCCGAACTGGAGGCACGCTATCCCGAGGCGCTGTTCCTCGGCTGGCAGAGCCCCGACCAGGTGAAGGCGGTCCTGCGGGGTGCCCGCGCCCTGGTCTTCCCGTCGGTCTGGTACGAGGGCCAGCCCCTCACGGTACTCGAGGCGCTGGCGCTCGGCACCCCGGTCCTCGTCAGCGACGTCTGCGCCGGCCGCGAGGCGGTGCGCCACGGCGAGAGCGGGCTGTGGTTCCGCTCCAACGACCCGCGCTCCCTCGCCGACGCCATGGGCCATCTGTCCAACGATGCGACGGCGATGCGGATGGGGCGAGCCGCCTACGACCTGTTCTGGGCCGATCCCCTGACCCTGGAGCGCCATCTCGACGGGTTGGAGCGGGTGTACCGGGAGGTGGCCGGGCGGGAGGGGCGAGAGGCGGGGCCGGTGCGGGCGGCGGGGTAGGTCTCGCGTTCCGCGTCAGGGCAGAGCGCGGGCTTCTCCTCTCCCCGCGGGCGGGGGAGAGGGCTGCGTCCCCGTTCAGGGGATGCAGCGAGCGGAGGCGCAGCCGGAGCGAGGGTGAGGGGGTGCTTCCAGACGAGGCTCATCCGGCACCACCCCCTCACCCTCGCCCTGCGGGCTCGCCGAGCCGCCTGGACGGCAGCTCGTCCCTCTCCCCGCCCGCGGGGAGAGGAGGGAATCCGCGCTCCATACTCACACCGTTTTCTCCCACGAAGTCTCTGACCCGCACCACACCCCCAGCCCCCCGAACGAGCACTTCACCCAATGGCGGTCATCGCGGCCTTCGTGGTCAACGCGGTCATGAACCTGGCCCTCGGTCTGCTCATCGCGCAGATCCTGGGGCCGGCGGATTTCGGCCGCTTCGCCCTCGGCACCGCCGGGGCGGTGGCGCTCAACACGCTGCTGTTCGAGTGGCTGCGCCTCTCGGCGACCCGGTTCTACTCCGAGCGCGTCCGGCAGGCCGAGCCGTGGATCCGGGGCATGCTCGACCGTGCCTATCTCGCGACCGTCGTCGGGCTCCTCGGCGCGGCGCTGCTCGCGCTTGCCGGGCGGCCGGTCTTCGGCGATCCGGCGCTCCTCGCCGCGGCCGCGGCGGCGGCCGCGATCGGCCTCGGCCTGTTCGACTATGCGGCGGCGCTCGCCCGGGCCCGCTTCGTCGGCGGGCTCTACCTGCGCCTCGTCCTCGTCAAGAACGCCCTGACCCTGCCGCTGATGGTCGGCATCGCCTGGGCGACCGCGGACGCCGCCGCGGTGATGCTCGCCGGGGGCCTGAGCCAGTTCCTCGCCGCGCTCCTCGTTCGGCGCGCCTTCGCGGACCCGCCGATCGCCCACGAGACGGCGCGACGCCAGGACTCGCTCCGGCTGTTCATGGGCTACGGCCTGCCGATCGTCGCCGCCAACCTCGTCTACCAGCTGATGCCCTTCGCCAACCGCTGGGCGGTCGCGGGGGCGGCGGGCTTCGCCGAGGCCGGCTACTTCTCGCTGGCGGCGGATATCGGCGGCCGGATCTTCAGCACGCTCGGCGCCGCCCTCGACCTCCTGCTGTTCCAGATCGCCGTGCTGGCCGCCGAGACCCACGGCCACGAGGCCGGCGAGGAGCAGGTCGCCCGCAACGGCGCCGTGGTGCTGGCGCTGATCCTGCCGAGCGCCGCCGGATTCTGGGCGCTGGCCCCGGCGCTGGAGGCGATCGCGGTACCGGAGGCCTTCCGCGGGCACTTCGTGACCTACACGCTGCTGCTGCTGCCGGGCCTCCTCGCTTTGGCGCTGATGAACTTCGCCCTCAACCCGATCTTCCAGATCCGCCGCCGCACCCTGCCCCTCGTCGCCGCGGGGGGAATCGGGGCCGTCGTCAACCTCGTGGCAGCACTCGCGCTGGCCGGGCCCTACGGCCCCCACGGCATCGCCGCCGCGCAATCGCTCGGCTTCATTGCCGCCATGCTGTTCCTCGGCCTGCGCGCACTCACCGGGCCGGGCCGCCTGCGGATGTCCTGGCGCGACCCGCTCGCCGTCCTGCTCGCTACCGGGGCGATGACGGTGGCGATCCTTCCCTTGCGCGGCCTCTCGCCCTGGCTCGCCCTGCCGGCCTGCATCGTCACTGGCAGCCTCGTCTACGGCGCGCTCGTCTGGTGCTTCGACATCGCGGGCCTGCGCACGGCGGTGCTGGCGCGGTTCGGCCGGGTCGTTCCGGCGGAGTAGGGGCTTGCGACTAACCCGGTCCCGTCGCAGGATCGGGCACGAGGATCGCATGACCGACATCGCCCGCCGCGCCGACGTCCCGGAGCCTCTGAGGCCGCTCGTCTCTCGCATCATCCGCGATGCGGACCCACTCGACATCTGGCTGTTCGGAAGCCGCGCCCGGGGCGAGGCGCGGGCCGACAGCGACTGGGACCTCCTCGTCGTGCTCCCCGACGATGTCGACGACGCCTTGCTCGATCCGTTCTTCGGCTGGCGGCTCCAGCGCGACAGCGGGGTCCGGGCGGATGTGCTGACGGCGACACGGGGCGATCTCGACGCGGTCTGGGGGGTGCCGAACACGATCGGTTATGTTCTTGCCCAAGAGGGCATCCGCCTGAATGTCAGCCGATAAGGCGACCACTGCCCTGTTGCGGATCGCGACAGCCGATCTCGCCGATGCGCGCGTTCTCGCAAACATGCGATCCCGCAATGCGCCCTACCTCTGCTCCCAAGCTGCGGAAAAGATCGTGAAAGCGGTTCTCACCGCCGAAGGCATTCATGCGAACCGAAATGTCGCTCACCGGATCGACTTGATGGTCGACCTTCTGCCCGACGCCAATGGGTTCAAGCCGCGTTTTCGCAAGATCGAAGGCCTGACGTCATACGCGACGAGCTATCGCTATCCTACGCCCACAGGCCGTGTCCCGACCGCACCCTCACCCGATAAACTGGCACGGCTGATCGACGAGACGGGCGATCTCCTGCGCGACGTGGCCGACCGGTTCGGCATCGACCTGACCTGACGCCGTCGCCCCCCGCTTGCAACCCGCCCCGGTTGCCCGCAATGATCCGCGCCCCGATCCCCGCGCATCCGGCGCGGCCCCTGCCCGAGCGAGCCCGCGATGAGCATCTATCAGCCCGGAAGCGAGGCGGAGGCCGCCGCCCTGATCGGCGAGGCGGCGGCGCGGCGCGAGCGGCTGCGGCTCGTCGGCGGCGGTACCCGGGCGGGGATCGGCCGTCCCGCGCAGGACGAGGCGACGCTCTCGGCGGCCGGCCTCACCGGCATCACCCTCCACGAGCCGGCCGAGCTCGTCATCGCGGCGCTCGCCGGCACGCCGCTCGCCGAGGTCGAGGCGCGGCTGGCCGAGGGCGGCCAGATGCTGCCCTTCGAGCCGATGGACCACCGCGTGCTGCTGGGCACCTCCGGCGCGCCGACGATCGGGGCAGTCGCGGCCGGCAACATCTCGGGACCGCGGAGGATCGCCGGGGGCGCCGCCCGCGACAGCCTGATCGGGGTGCGCTTCATCAACGGGCGCGGCGAGGCGGTGAAGTCCGGCGGCCGGGTGATGAAGAACGTCACCGGGCTCGACCTTGTGAAGCTGATGGCCGGCTCCTGGGGGACGCTCGGCTTCCTCACCGAGGTCACCTTCAAGGTGCTCCCCGTGCCCGAGCGCACCGCGACCCTGGTGCTGGCCGGCCTCGACGATGCCCGCGCCGTCGAGGCGATGAGCCTCGCCCTCGGCTCGCCGTTCGAGATCACCGGTGCGGCCCACCTGCCGGAGGGAATGGACGGACCGGCGCGCACGCTCCTGCGCATCGAGGGTTTCTCGGCTTCGGTCGATTACCGCCTCGGCGAGCTGACACGCCTCCTGCGCCGCGTCGGCAAGCCGGACGTGCTGGAGGGCGAGCCCGCGACGGACCTGTGGCGCACGGTGCGCGACGTGCTGCCGTTTACCGGCGGCGACGAGGCGGTGTGGCGCCTCTCGACCGCACCGAACCGCGGCCCCACGGTCGCGGCCGCCATCGCGGCGGCCCGGCCGGCGCGCTGGTTCTACGATTGGGGCGGCGGCCTCGTCTGGCTCGCGACGTCCGCGACGGGTGATGCGGGCGCTGCCGACGTGCGGGCGGCCCTCGGCGGCGCCGGCCACGCGACGTTGGTGCGGGCGCCGGATGCCGTGCGGGCGGCGGTGCCAGTCTTCGAGCCCCTGTCCGAGCCCCTGATGCGGATCACCGCCGGCCTCAAGGCCGCACACGACCCCGCCGGCCTGTTCAACCCGGGGCGGATGTACGCCGGGATCTGACACCAGAGGTCGACAATCGGGGGAGCGGTCCGGCGATCATGAGCGTCATCTCGCATGTCTGCCTCGGCACCGCCGACCTCGCCCGCGCAGTCCCGTTCTACGCCGCCCTGTTCGAGGAGCTCGGCCTGAAGCTCCGTTTCCACGAGCCGGAGAACGGCTGGGCCGGCTGGATGCCGCGGGACGCCGACCGGCCGCTCGTGATCGTCGGCCGGCCGTGGAACGGCGAGGCTCCAGATCCGGGCAACGGGCTCATGACGGCGCTGACCGCCCGCACGCGCGCGAGCGTCGACCGCTGCCACGCCCTGGCCCTGGCGGCGGGCGGCACCTGCGAGGGAGCGCCCGGGCTGCGGCCGCACTACCATCCGGCCTATTACGGCGCCTACTTTCGTGATCTCGACGGCAACAAGCTCTGCGTGGTGTGTCACGAGGCCGAAGGGGATGCGTGACGGCCCGATCCGCTGCGAGAGCACGGCCCGATCGCGTTGCAATCAGGCAGTGTAACCGGGGCAAATTTGCGGGTTTTGGGTTTGCTCCGGCTGTCCCGATGTGATTCATCATTGGCATGGCGCAGCCTGATCCCGCTTCGGTCGAGAC
>NZ_JBEXZS010000153.1:0-5023 GCF_040593685.1 Methylobacterium sp. EM32
CGCCCGCCCCCGGCGATCCCGTAGCCGAGGTGGTGGCCGCGCGCCTCGCCGACCCGAACTTCACGCTGATCCGCCGCCTCAATACGAAGCAGCGCGAGGCGATGCAGGCCTTCTACGCGCTCGGCGCCTTCAAATCGGTCTGGCTCACCGAGACCGGCTGGAGCGACGCCGCCAAGGCGGTGATCGCCCGGCTCCAGGCGGCGGGCGAGGACGGGCTCGACCCGCTCGCCTACCCGATCCCGCTCCTCGACCCGCCCCACGCCAAGCCCGCCGACCGGGCCGAGGCCGACCTGAAGCTCTCGGCGGCGGCCGTGCTCTACGCCCGCGACGCCCGCGGCGGCCGCCTCGAGCCGTCGCGGCTGTCGCGCTTCATCACCCCGAAGCTCGACCTGCCCTCGGCCGACGCGGTGCTGACCCGCCTCACCCCGGCCGGCAGCGGCGCCGGCGGCCTGCTCCAGGCCTACAATCCGGGGCAGCCCGGCTACCTCGCCCTGAAGGCGAAGCTCGCCGCTTTACGCGCCCAGCAGCCGAACCGCGCCGTGCCGATGGTGCGCCTGCCGAAGGGCCCGGCGCTGAAGGCCGGCATGCGCGACCCGCGGGTGCCGCTGATCCGCGCCCGGTTCGGGCTCGGCGGCGCGGCGGACGCCACCGCCTACGACGAGGGCGTGGCGACGGCGGTGGCGAGCTTCCAGCGCCAGCGCGGCATGAAGGCCAGCGGCGTGCTCGACCCGGCCACCGTGGCGGCGCTCGCGGGTCCGACGCCGGACCGGCAGGAGGCCGACCTCCTCGCCAACATGGAGCGCTGGCGCTGGCTGCCGGCGGATCTCGGCCGCACCCACGTCTTCGTCAACATCCCCGAATACAAGGTGCGGGTGATCCGCGACGGCCGCGTCCTCGACGAGGCGCGGGTGATCGTCGGAAAGCCCGATTCGCCGACCCCGATCTTCTCCGGCGAGATGACCTACGCGGTGGTCAACCCGTCCTGGACGGTGCCGCCCTCGATCCTCAAGAGCCAGTTCCTCCCCGGCCTCGCCCGCGACCCGAACTACGCGGCGCGCCTGGGCTACCAGGTGGTCAAGCGCGGCAACGGCATCGCCATCCGGCAGCCGCCGGGGGAGCGCAACGCGCTCGGCTTCATCAAGTTCATGTTCCCCAACGACCACGCCGTCTACCTGCACGACACGCCGAACCGCTCCCTGTTCTCCCGCTCGGAGCGGGCGCTGAGCCACGGCTGCGTGCGCGTCGACGATCCGTTCCGCTTCGCGCAGGTCGTGCTCGGGCCGCGCTGGCCGACCGAGCGGCTGAAGACGCTGATCGGCAAGGGCGAGCGCACGGTGATGCTGCCCGAGAAGCTGCCGGTGCACCTGGCTTACTTCACCCTGGAGGCCGACGGCTCCGGGCCCCTGCGCAGCCTGCCCGACCTCTACGGCATCAACGCCCGGGTGAAGGTGGCGCTCGGCCTCTCGACCGAGGCGCTGCCGCCGGAGGCCGGCCGCAAGCCGAAGGTCGCCGTGCAGAAGCCCGCCGCGACCCCGCCCGGCCATCCCGGCGCGGCGCCGCGCCCGCACCGCGATGTCGCCCAGCAGCAGGCCGCGCCCCGCCCGAGCCCCCGCCGCCCGGTCGCCACCGCGACCGAGCCCGAGGAGCCGGCGGTGGTCCAGCCGGCGCCGGACTATTTCGGCGAGACCGGGGCGATCCGGCGGGGCTGGTGGTAGCCGTCGAAGGACGAAAGGGACGCGGTACACCTCCTCTCCCCGCGGGCGGCAGGCAGGGCGGCTGTCCGGGGAAACGAAACAGCGCGGGCTCTCTCCTCTCCCCGACAGATCCCGGGCTTGCCCGGGATCTGCAAGAGACAGTCGAAGTCGGGCAAGCCCGACTTCTCGCGGGGAGAGGGCTGCGTCCCCGTTCAGGGGACGCAGCAAGCGGAGGCGTAGCCGGAGTGAGGGTGAGGGGGTGTTTCCGGAGGAGCTTCACCCGTCGAGACCCCCTCACCCTCGGCTAGCGCCTCGCTTTGGTGACGACAAGGTCACCAAAGCCCTCTCCCCGCGCGCGGGGAGAGGGGAATGCCCGCGCCTCCCCCGTCCACGGGCGCCCCGCTTCCAATGAACCGGGTCGCGCTCCGTCGTGCATGGCCGCTGGGAGCATCACCCTCTCCATTCCCCTTTCGGCGAAAACCGCCTAGATGCTCACCATGTCGCAGCCTCCGACCGCCCCCGCGCCCGTCATCGTCCTCGTCGTCGACGACAGCAAGCTCGCCCGCGCCGTCGCCGTGCGGCTGCTGCGGCAGGCCCGGCCGGACTGGGTCGCGCGCGAGGCCGCCAATGCCGACGAGGCCGCGTCCATCGTGGCGGCCGAGCCCGTCGACATGGCGCTCCTCGACTTCAACATGCCGGGCAAGGACGGCCTCGCCCTGGCGCAGGACCTGCGCGCGGCGCGGCCGGGGATGCCGGTCGCGGTGATCTCCGCCAACATCCAGGACGAGGTGATCGCCCGCGCCCGCGAGCTCGGGGCGACGTTCCTGGCCAAGCCCCTCACCGGCGAGGCGCTGGCGGGCTTCCTCTCGGGCGCGAGCCTGCGCCTGCGCCGGGGCGGCACGCCGTGAACGCCGCCGGATCGGCAGGCCTGACCGAACTGCAGCAGGACGCCTTCACCGAGCTCGTCAATATCGGGGTCAGCCGCGCCGCCGCGAGCCTGCGCCAGATGATCGGAACCCAGGTGCTGCTCTCGGTGCCCTCCGTCGAGATCGTCTCGCGCCAGGCCGCCGCGCGGCTGATCGGCGAGCGCGAGGCGGCGCCGCTCGTGGTGGTGCACCAGGATTTCGCCGGCGCCTTCGCGGGCCGTGCCCTGCTGATCTTCCCGCAGGAGAACGGCCGCGAGCTGGTCCGGGCCGTCGCCGGCGAGGAATTGTCGCCCGAGGAGGTCGCCGCCCTCGAGGACGAGGCCCTGGCCGAGACCGGCAACATCATCCTCAACGGCTGCCTCGCCACCATGGCGAACATGCTCCAGCGCACCCTGACCATGTCGCTGCCCGGCATCGTGCGCGGGGATGGCCGGCGGATCTTCGGGCTGGAGACGGACGAGGCGGCAGGGGCCGACGCCCTGGTGCTGTTCCTCTACATCGACTTCTCGGTGAGCGAGCGCGACATCCGCGGCTACCTGGCGATGCTGATGGACCTGCCGTCGCTGGAGAATCTGCGGCTCCTGGTCGACGAGTTCATCGCCCGCGCCCTCGGCGACCTCGACGCATGACGCCCGGCCCCCGTCCCGGATCCACCGCGTGAGCGCCCCCGACGGCACCACCCTCGCCGCTTCCATCGCGGCGGCACGCACCCGCGCCGGGCCGTTCCTGACTGCGCTGGAGCACTCGCGCCAGCCGATGCTGATCAGCGACCCTGCGCTCCCCGACAACCCGGTCGTCTTCGCCAACCAGGCCTTCCTGACCCTCACCGGCTACGACGCCGCCGAGGTGATCGGGCGCAACTGCCGCTTCCTACAAGGGGCGGACACCGATCCGGGCGCGATGGCGGCGATCCGCGAGGGCCTGCGCGAGGAGCGCGTGGTCCGGGTCACGCTCCTGAACTACCGCCGCGACGGCAGCCGGTTCTGGAACCAGCTGCTGATCTGCCCGATCCGCGACGAGGCCGGCCGCCTCGTCAACTTCTTCGCCTCGCAGGTGGACATGTCGCATGTTCACGAGGCCGAGACCGGGCGCGAGCGCCTCGCCGATATCGAGCGGCGGCTGGCCGAGGCGCAGCGCCAGCTCTCCCTGACCCTGTCCTCGGCCGGCATCGCCGGCACCTGGGACTGGGACATCGTGGGCAAGCGCCTGCATGTCGACGGGCGCTTCGCCGCGCTCACCGGCCTCAGCCCCCCGCCGCGGCCCGGCACCGTGCCGCTTAGCCCCGGTCCCTTGCCGGCGAGCGCCTTCTTCACCGGGATCCACCCCCTCGACCGCCTGCGGCTGCGCCTCGCGGTGAGCGGAATCCTCGGCGGGGCCGAGGTGTTCGACAAGGAGTACCGCCTGCTCGCTCAGGACGGCACGGTGCGCTGGGTCCATGCCCGCGGCCGCTGCCATTTCGGCCCGGACGGCCGGCCCGCCCGCTTCACCGGCGTGCTGGTCGAGGTCACTGAGCAGAAGCGGGTCGAGGAGCGGTTGCGCATCGCCCAGTCGGCGGGCCGGGTCGGCGCCTTCGAGCACGTGCCCGGCTTCGCCACGGTGACCGCCTCGCCGCAATTCTGCAGCCTGCTCGGCCTGGTGCCGGCCCGCACGGTGGCGGCGAGCGCCGTCAACGCGCTGGTGGTCGAGGGCGACCCGCCGCTGCTGGCGCCCGACCAGCGCCAGGAGGGCGAGTTGCCGCCGATCGAGACCCGGGTGCGGCTGGCGGACACCGGCGAGGTGCGCTGGCTGGTGCGCCGCGGCGAGGCGATCCGCGACACCGAGACCTCGGGCCTGCGCCATGTCGGGGTGGTCTACGACGTCACCGAATCGAAGCGGGCCGAGGTCGCCTTGCGCGAGCTCAACGACACGCTCGAGGCGCGGGTGCGCGAGGCGGTGGCCGAGCGCGAGCGGGCCGAGGAGCAATTGCGCCAGTCGCAGAAGATGGAGGCGGTGGGCCAGCTGACGGGGGGCATCGCCCACGACTTCAACAACCTGCTCACCGGCATCGTTGGCTCCCTCGACCTGATGCAGACCCGCATCAACGAGGGCCGTATCGAGAACCTGACCCGCTACGCCGGCCTCGCCATGGCCTCGGCCCAGCGCGCCGCCGCGCTGACCCACCGGCTGCTCGCCTTCTCGCGCCGCCAGCCACTCGAGGCGAGGCCCGTCGACGCCAACCGGCTGGTGAGCTCGATGGACGAGTTGATGCGCCGGACGCTGGGCGAGCGGGTGCAGCTGGAAGTGGTGGTGGCCGGCGGCCTGTGGCTGACGCTCTGCGACCCCAACCAGCTCGAGAACGCGATCCTCAACCTCGCCATCAACGCCCGCGACGCGATGCCGGAGGGCGGGCGCCTCACCATCGAG
>NZ_JBEXZS010000154.1:0-7821 GCF_040593685.1 Methylobacterium sp. EM32
CCTCCGAACCCGCGAGCCCCCCGGCCGCCTGACGCCCTCTCCCGATCCCGAGCCCGACCATCTCCCCGAGCCTCCCATGACCACCTTCGTGCAGCTGCACCTCCTGACCGCCTACCCGCCCGCCAACCTCAACCGTGACGACACGGGCCGGCCGAAGACCGCGCGGTTCGGCAATGTCGACCGGCTGCGGGTCTCCTCGCAGGCGCTCAAGCGGGCCTGGCGCACCTCCCCCGCCTTCAAGGCGGCTTTGGAGGGGCATCTCGGCGAGCGCACCCAGCGCCTCGGCGAGGAGATCGAGGGGCACCTCCTGAAGCAGGGCGTGGCGGAAGCCGCCGCCCGCAAGGCGGCCCGGGAGGTCGCCGACGTGTTCGGCAAGATCAAGGGCGAGGGCGACAAGTACCCGACCCGGATCGAGCAGCTCGTCTTCGTGTCGGCCGAGGAGCGCCGGGACGCCCTGGCGCTGGCCGAGCGGATCGCCGGCGGCGAGAGCATCGACCTGACGAAGACCCCGCTGCTGCGGCCCGTCGACGGCGCGGTCGATATCGGCATGTTCGGCCGCATGCTGGCCGACGACCCGGACTTCAACCGCGAGGCAGCGGTGCAGGTGGCCCACGCCGTCACCACGCACCGGGCGGTGGTCGAGGACGATTACTACACCGCCATCGACGACCTGAAGACGCCGGCCGAGGATGCGGGCGCCGGCTTCGTCGGCGAGGCGGGGTTCGGCGCCGGCACCTTCTACCTCTACCTCTGCATCGACCGCGACCTGCTGGCCCGCAACCTCGGCGGCGATGCCGATCTCGCCCGGCGCGGCCTCGCGGCGCTGATCCACGCCGCCGCGACGGTGGGGCCGAAGGGCAAGCAGGCGAGCTTCGCCAGCCGGGCGCTGGCGAGCTACGGCCTCGTCGAGGTCTCCGACGGGGCGCCTCACACCCTGGCCGCCGCGTTCCTCAAGCCGGTCGGCGGCGAGGACGTGCTCGCCGGCTCGGTCGCCGCCTTCGAGGCGACGCGCAATGGCTTCCGCACCGCCTACGACCTGCCGCCGAGCCGGCGCGACGAGGATCCCGAGGGCTGGCGCGGCAACGACGGTCCCTGGCCGGTCTTCAACACGCTCACCGGCGAGGGCAGCCTCAAGCGCCTGATCGCCTGCGCGACGCGCTGATGCCCGCCGGCCTCGCCTTCACGCTCTACGCCCCCCTCGCGGCCCTCGGCGACCTCGCGGTGGGGGAGCGCCGCGGCGGCTTCGACCGGCCGGGCCGCTCGGCGATCCTCGGCCTCGTCGCGGCGGCCCTCGGCTACGATCGGGCCGACGAGGCGAGCCACGCCGCCCTCGATGCGGGCTACGGCCTCGTCCAGCGCGTGCGGCGCACCGGTCGCCTGATGACCGATTACCACACCGTCCAGGCACCGCCGGCCGAGCGCAAATCCGCCTGGGCCACCCGCTGCGCGGCTTTGGATCGGCCCTCGCACCGGCTCAACACCCTCCTGTCGAGCCGCGACTACCGCGAGGACCTGTGGGTGGAGGTGGGGCTGGTGCAGCTCGACACAGACACTCGGGCCCCCGCCCCCGCGGCGATCGCCGAGGCCCTGCGGCACCCGGCCTACACGCTCTACCTCGGCCGCAAGTCCTGCCCGCTCGGCCGCCCGCCGGCGCCAAGCTGCCTCGACGCGGTGACGAGCCTCGCCGCCCTCCTCGATCGGGCAGACGAGCCGGCGCGCCTGATGGCCGACGCCGGGCGCTACCCGTTCGAGCCGCTGCGGCTGTGGGAGGAGTGGGACAAGGCCGTCGTCTACGCCGATGCCGAGCTCGAAGGCCTGCTCGCCCCCGATTACAAGGCCGACCGGATCGAGCGCCGCCGCGACCGGGTGACGAGCCGGGTGCGCCGGCAATTCGGCCTGCGCGACGAGATCGTCGCCACCCGCATCCCCCGCCCGGAGCCGGAGGCCGCCCGGTGAGCCTCTTCCTCAGCCGCGTGCGCCTGCGCCACGCCCCCGACACCGCCGCCCTCGCCCGCCTGCTGCTGCCGGAGGACGACGACGCCCGCATCGCCGCCGGCCACCGGCTGATCTGGTCGCTGTTCGCCGATTCGCCCGACCGGGAGCGCGACTTCCTCTGGCGCGAGGATGGCGGCTCGGCCTGGCAGCGCACCACCTTCCTGGTCCTGTCGGCGCGGGAGCCCTCGGGTGGCGGCGGCCTGTTCGACGTCGAGACGAAGCCCTTCGCGCCCGACCTGTCGGTGGGGCAGACCTTGCGCTTCCGCCTGCGGGCCAGTCCGGGAGCATCGGAGCCGAAGCCCGGCGCCAAGCGCGGCAAGCGGATCGACCCTGTGGCCCGGGCACTGAGCGGCCTCGACAAGAGCGCGCGCGAGGAGCAGCGCGATGCAATCACCCAGACGGTCGGCGCCGACTGGCTCGCCCGGCAGGGCGCTAAGGCCGGCTTCCGCCTCGTCGAGGATCGGGACGAGAAGGGCCGGTCCCGTCCGCGCCTGCGCGTGGAGGGTGACGACTGGCGTGCGCTCCCGAGGGACGGCGCCCGGCCCGTTCGCTTCGGTTCACTCGATTTCGAAGGGGAGATCGTGGTCGAGGATCCGGCGAAGTTCCTCGCCGCCCTCGCCCGCGGCTTCGGCCGCGCCAAGGCGTTCGGCTGCGGCCTGATGCTGATCCGCCGGCCGTGAGCGCATCCGCCCTCCCCGGCCTCGCCCCGCCGAAGCCGATCCCGATCCGCGACCGCGCCTCGCTGGTCTTCATCGAGAAGGGCCGGCTCGACGTGCTCGACGGCGCCTTCGTGGTGGTGGACGAGCGCGGGGTGCGCACGCAGATCCCGGTCGGCGGCCTGGTCTGCCTGATGCTGGAGCCCGGCACCCGGGTCAGCCACGCCGCGGTGGGGCTGGCGGCCCGGGCCGGGACGCTCCTGGTGTGGTGCGGCGAGGGCGGGGTGCGGCTCTACGCGGCCGGCCAGCCTGGCGGCGCCCGCTCCGACCGGCTGCTCTGGCAGGCCCGCCTCGCCCTCGACGAGTCGGCGCGGCTCAAGGTGGTGCGGCGCATGTTCTCGGTCCGCTTCGGCGAGGAGGCGCCCGAGCGCCGCTCCGTCGACCAGCTGCGCGGCATCGAGGGCGCGCGGGTGCGCCGCTTCTACGAGATCCAGGCGCAGCAGCACGGGGTGGAGTGGCGCCGCCGCGCCTATGACCGCGGCGACTGGGACGCCGCCGACATCCCCAACCGCTGCCTCTCGGCCGCCACCGCCTGCCTGCACGGCCTCGCCGAGGCGGCGATCCTCGCCGCCGGCTACGCCCCGGCCATCGGCTTCCTGCATTCCGGCCGGCCGCTCTCCTTCGTCTACGACATCGCCGACCTGTTCAAGTTCGAGACCGTGGTGCCGGCGGCGTTCAAGGTCGCGGGCCGCGCGGCGAAGGGCCAGCCGCTCCAGGGCTCGGTCGAGGGCGTGGTGCGGCGCGAGTGCCGCGACATCTTCCGCAAGACGAAGCTCCTGGAGCGCCTGATCCCGAGCATCGAGGACGTGCTCGCCGCCGGCGGCCTGCCGCCCCCGGGCGAGCCCGCCGACGCTCAGCCCCCCGCCTTCACCGAGGCGCCCTCCGGCAACGAAGGCCACCGGGGATGAGGAGTTGGCGCGGATGATGGTCGTGGTGGTCGAGAACGCCCCCCCGCGCCTGCGCGGCCGCCGCGCGGTCTGGCTCGTCGAGGTGCGGGCGGGGGTCTATGTCGGCCACTATTCCCGCCGCACCCGCGAGCGGATCTGGGCCGAGGTGCAGGCCGCCATCGGCGAGGGCAACGGCGTCATCGCCTGGACCGCCCAGACCGACATCGGCTACGCCTTCGACACCTGCGGCCGGAACCGCCGCATGCCGGTCGACCTCGACGGCTTGCCCCTGGTGGCCTTTCATCCCGACGAGACCCCGCTCTGACCGGGGCTGGAACGGAGCGGAAACGCCGGTGCGTTCTTTGACATCGTGAAAGGTGAGGCGTATCAAGCACTTCCAAGAAGAGTGTTCCCCGCAGGCGCGGGGATGAACCGCCTCTGATCGGGACGCAGATCGAGAATATCACGTGTTCCCCGCAGGCGCGGGGATGAACCGTGGATGCCGCCGGACAAGGTCGCTGACGCGCTGTGTTCCCCGCAGGCGCGGGGATGAACCGCAGATCTTCGCGACGACCGCCGAGGAGCTGTGGTGTTCCCCGCAGGCGCGGGGATGAACCGCCCACTGACCGCCGCCGCGACCTCGTCAAGGCGTGTTCCCCGCAGGCGCGGGGATGAACCGGACAGCCAGCCGGGCATCAGGGCGTGACGACCGTGTTCCCCGCAGGCGCGGGGATGAACCGCCCCGCAACGTCGGTGGGACCGACCCGAACGCGTGTTCCCCGCAGGCGCGGGGATGAACCGCCGAGGATCAGCGGCACCGGCGCGTCGGGGGTGTGTTCCCCGCAGGCGCGGGGATGAACCGGGGTGGGGGCGGGATAGCGTGGCCGTGCCGTGGTGTTCCCCGCAGGCGCGGGGATGAACCGGGCGAGGCGGCGCATCAGGTCACGACCCAGACGTGTTCCCCGCAGGCGCGGGGATGAACCGCTGATGCCGGCAGCATGCCGGGACCGGGCGAGGTGTTCCCCGCAGGCGCGGGGATGAACCGGGCGAGGCGGCGCATCAGGTCACGACCCAGACGTGTTCCCCGCAGGCGCGGGGATGAACCGCCGACGCGCGACACTCGACAGCAGACGCGCCGGTGTTCCCCGCAGGCGCGGGGATGAACCGACGATCCGAGTGGGCGCGTCGTTCGCCAAGCAGTGTTCCCCGCAGGCGCGGGGATGAACCGTCGAACCGGGGCGCATCATGGGCCGGGACCGAGTGTTCCCCGCAGGCGCGGGGATGAACCGCAGATCCTCGCCGCCGAGCCGGCCTGGAACGCGTGTTCCCCGCAGGCGCGGGGATGAACCGTCGTCCGGGCCGTCGCCGCCGAACTCGCGGTCGTGTTCCCCGCAGGCGCGGGGATGAACCGATGTCATCGGTCGCGCTGTGGAGGAGGTTGTAGTGTTCCCCGCAGGCGCGGGGATGAACCGCACGCCCCCGGCTACGTGCCGAACCCGAACTAGTGTTCCCCGCAGGCGCGGGGATGAACCGTACGCCGGGATGGCGGTGTTGCCGGAGGTGGTGTGTTCCCCGCAGGCGCGGGGATGAACCGGCCGGTTCGCTGGCCTGCACATGACCTGGATCGTGTTCCCCGCAGGCGCGGGGATGAACCTTCGTGGCGGGCCGCACGACGCTCCAGGCGTTCGTGTTCCCCGCAGGCGCGGGGATGAACCGCTGCCGAGGGTGTCGAACTCCGGCACCTCGCGGTGTTCCCCGCAGGCGCGGGGATGAACCGCCGACGGTCGAGGCTCTGACCAAGGCGCTCGGGTGTTCCCCGCAGGCGCGGGGATGAACCGTGCCCGCAGACGCGACGGTGGGGAGCGTATCGGTGTTCCCCGCAGGCGCGGGGATGAACCGGATCCGCACTCGCGCCAGATCGCCGGCGGCCAGTGTTCCCCGCAGGCGCGGGGATGAACCGGACGAGGACGACCTCGCCGAGGCGCGCCAGATGTGTTCCTCGCAGGCGCGGGGATGAACCGGCGTCCTCGCGGGTCAGGGGCAGGATGGTGACGTGTTCCCCGCAGGCGCGGGGATAAACCGCTCATGGGCGGTGCCGACGAGCGGGTCACCCTGTGTTCCCCACAATCATCGAACACGATCTTCATGGTCGTCGTCTCGACGAGAAGCGAGCTGGACAAGCGCGGGCGCGAGCTCTCCGGCCCATCCCCCCGCAGCCGACCACCCGCCGCCAAATCGCCAATTGACCCAGGCCCGCCGACCGGCTTTCCGTGTCGCGCAACTTCTCACCCCGGACGACACCCCCCATGAAGCGCGCCCGCCGCACCAAGATCGTCGCGACCCTCGGCCCGGCCTCCGAGGATCCGGCGGTGATCGAGGCGCTGTTCGCGGCCGGGGCCGACGTCTTTCGCATCAACATGAGCCACCTGCCGCGCGAGCGACTGGGCGAGCGGGTGGCGACGATCCGGGGCATCGAGCAGAAGCTCAAGCGCCCGATCGCCGTGCTGGTCGACCTCCAGGGGCCGAAGCTCCGGGTCGGGCGCTTCGCCGACGACGCAGCCTTGATCGAGAACGGCCAGAACTTCGTCCTCGACGACGATCCGACCCCGGGCGACGCGACCCGGGTCCACCTGCCCCATCCCGAGATCCTCTCGGCGCTCGAACCCGGCCATGCGGTGATCGTCGACGACGGCAAGCTGCGCCTCGTCGTGACCGAGGTCGAGCCCGGCCGGGCGGTGACCCGGGTGGTGACCGGCGGCAGGATCTCGAACCGCAAGGGCGTGTCGCTCCCCGACACCACGATTCCCGTGGCGGCGATGACCGAGAAGGACCGCCTCGACCTCGAGGCCGCCCTCGCCGCGGGCGCCGACTGGATCGCGGTGTCGTTCGTGCAGCGCCCGGAGGACGTCGCCGAGGTCAAGGCGGTGGCGCGGGGGAAGGCCCTGGTGATGGCCAAGATCGAGAAGCCGCAGGCGGTGGTGGCCCTCGACGCGATCATGGCAGTGGCCGACGGGCTGATGGTCGCCCGCGGCGATCTCGGGGTCGAGATGCCGCTGGAGCAGGTGCCGGGCGTGCAGAAGCGCATCACCCGCGGCGCGCGCCGCCTCGGCAAGCCGGTGGTGGTGGCCACGCAAATGCTCGAATCGATGATCACCGTCCCGGTGCCGACCCGGGCCGAGGTCTCGGACGTCGCGACCGCGGTCTACGAGGGAGCGGATGCCGTGATGCTCTCGGCCGAGAGCGCGTCGGGGGCGTTTCCCGTCGAGGCGGTCTCGACCATGAACCGCATCGCCGAGCAGGTCGAGCGCGACGGGATCTACTGGTCGATCATCGCGGCGCAGCGCAACCAGCCGGAATCGACCGCCTCGGACGCCATCGCGGCGGCCGCCCACCAGATCGCCGAGACGCTCGGGCTCAACGCCGTGATGGCCTGGACCGCCTCGGGCTCGACGGCGCTCCGTCTCGCCCGCGCCCGGCCCGACGCCACGGTGATCGCGCTCACCCCGAAGCGCGAGACGGCGCGGCGGCTGGCGCTCGCCTGGGGCACGCACCCGATCGTCACCAACGACGCCAGCGACATCGACGATATGTCGTTCCGCGCCTGCAAGTTCGCGGTGCGCGAGAATTTCGCGGGGGTGGGCGACCGGGTGATCGTGGTGGCCGGCCTGCCCTTCGGCACGCCGGGGGCGACGAACCTCGTGCGCATCGCGACGGTGACGCCGGAGCATGCGGCGAAGGCGTGAGGCCGGGCCGGTTTGCTGCTATCTTGGACCGGCTGCAATCACGGAGGCCTGGATGTCAGCCACCCTTCTGCGCGACCGGGACGCTCTAAGCCGGACGCCGCCGGACGACTTCGCCGAGGACGTGGATTTCGAGATGACCAATCTCGGCCGGAAGCACACGAACGTTCCGGGCACGATCTTCGTCTCGTCGCGTCTCGGGGCCCACGGCCCGCGGGTGAAGTGGTACGCCGAGAAGCCGAAGGGCAACGCGCCCTGCCTCATCGTCTCGGTCGGACCCGACCCGGTGGTGCGCGACGACTTCATCGGCACCGTCCAGTCCCGGCAAGCGGCAGACCTCGTGCGGGCCTGGGTGCGCCTCAATCACGTCGAGCTGCTGGACTTCTGGAACAACGGCACCGGGTGGGACATCGACGAGCTGACGGATTTCACCCGCCGGCTCGAGCCGCTGCCCTGAAGAATCCCCCCTACTCCGCCCCCACC
>NZ_JBEXZS010000155.1:0-3556 GCF_040593685.1 Methylobacterium sp. EM32
GCCCGGCCGGCCCCCCGCCCGAGCCCGAGGGCGCTCCCCTGGCGGTGCGGCGCGAGGCCGAGGCGCTGACCGCCGCCGCCGCCGGCTGCCTGGTGCCGCTGCGGGTCGAGCCGGGCGAGCGGATCCTCAGCCTGCTGCCGCCGAGCGACCTCAAGGGCCTCGCCACCGGCCTCACCGCGGCGCTGCTCGCCGGCGCGACCCTCGAATGCCACCCGGTCTTCGACGCCGGCGCCCTCTCGGCCGCCCTCGACCAGCCGCTGCCGACCCATCTCGTCGCTCCGGCCTGGATGGAGGCGGGGTTCGCCCGCACCACTGTGCCGGGCCGGCTGCGCACCCTGGCCTATGTCCACCGGGCGCCCTGCCGCCTCAGCGCCCGCCTGCCGGGCCGCTCCGGCGTGGTCGACATCGTCGCCTTCGACGAGGTCGCCCTGCTCTGCGGCCGGCGTGACGCCCAGGATGTCGGCCTCGTCCTGGCCGCCCCGGAACGGGCCGCGCTCGCCACCGAACGCGGCGGCCTGATCCAGCTGCGTCGCGATCCTGACGGGCGCCTGAGCTTCCGCGGACCGGCCTGCGCCGCCCGCATGTTGCGGCGCGGCATCACCCAGGACGAAAATCCCGACGGCTGGATGGAATCGCGGTTCCGCGCCTCGCTCTTCGCCGGCGTCGCCACCGCGATCGCGGAGATCCCGTAGCACCCGACAAATTTTTCAGCCCGTCTCGCATCTGCGAAAAACATCAGGCATGCCAGTCGTTTGACGGCTCATCACCGGGCCCGGTCCGGGGTCGTCGGGCGGCGTTGCCCACATGATCGCGGTGAACCTTCGTCGGCTCACGGCGTTACTGCCCCGGTGCCTTCACGAGAGGCACGCGATCGGCTAACGCTTGACCATGGGTGCGCTGCAAAAAGTTCTCGTCGTCGACGATGGCCACCGCGCCATCGACCGGGCCCTCTCCGCCGAACTGGCCGAGCTGGGCTATGCCAGCGTTACTGCCTCCCTGGAGGCGGCGGACGACGTCCTGGCGATGATGCCGCGCCCGGCGGCGGTGCTCCTCCACGTCCCGCCGCGCGACACCGGCGGTGCGTTCCGCATGCTGTCGGAGCGCCTGCGCGAGCAGATGCGCGGCGCCGGCGTCCCGGTGATCGAGGTCGATGCCGCCGGCCAGCAGACCGGCGCCCCGATCGACCTGCAGAGCCGCATCGGCACGCGGGTGCTGAACGAGCCGGAATTCTGACGAGGTCCTCCGGGATCACGGTGTTCCGGATCATCCTTTCCCCGACCTCATCCTGAGGCGCGAGCGCAGCGAGCCTCGAAGGAGGCCTTCAGGGATCACTGAGATTTCTGGAGGCCTCCTTCGAGGCTCGCTGCGCTCGCGCCTCAGGATAAGGTCGTGTTTTGGCAACACGGTATTCTCCGGCCGTCCGTCTGCCGGCCGCGCGTCCTCACCCCGCCTGCAACAGCTTCACCGCCGCATCCCGCTCGAACAGGTAGAGCAGCGCCCGCAGGGCGTAGCCCCGCTCCGTCTTGAGGCCCGGATCGCGCTCGACGATCAGCCGGGCGTCGTCGCGGGCTGCCACGAGCAGGTCGCCGTCGGCTTCCGGCCGGGCGAGGCGGAAGGCGGCGAGCCCCGATTGGCGGGTGCCCAGCACCTCGCCCTCGCCGCGCAGGCGCAGGTCTTCTTCGGCAATCCGAAAACCGTCCTCGGTCTCGCGCATCATCTCGAGCCGGGCCCGGGCGACCTGGCCGAGCGGTCCCTTGAACAGCAGCAGGCAGGTCGAGGCGCCGGATCCCCGGCCGACCCGGCCGCGCAGCTGGTGCAATTGCGCCAGGCCGAAGCGCTCGGCATGCTCGATCACCATGACGGTGGCCTGCGGCACGTCCACGCCGACCTCGACCACGGTGGTCGAGACCAGGATCTTGGTCTCGCCGCTGACGAAGCGCTCCATCGCCTCGTCCTTGTCCTTGCCCGGCATCTTGCCGTGGACGAGACCGACCGCGTCGCCGAAGCGCTCGCGGAGCGCGGAGAACCGCTCCTCGGCGGCGGCGAGGTCGACATATTCGGATTCGGCGACGAGCGGGCAGATCCAGTAGACCCGGTCGCCCTTGGCGAGCGCCCGCTCCAGGCCGAGCGTCACTTCCTCGATGCGGTCGGTCGAGATCAGCACGGTCTTGATCGGCTGTCGGCCGGCCGGCTTCTCGTCGAGGACCGAGACCTCCATGTCGCCGAAATAAGTCAGCGCCAGGGTGCGGGGGATCGGCGTCGCGGTCATCACCAGGATATCGACCGCCGCGCCCTTCCCCCCCAGCGCCAGGCGCTGGTGCACGCCGAAGCGGTGCTGCTCGTCCACCACCGCGAGGCCGAGATCGTGGAAGGCCACGTCGTCCTGGAACAACGCGTGGGTGCCGACCACGATGTGAATGCTGCCGTCGGCGAGGCCGGCCAGCGTCGCGCGCCGTTCCGCCGCCCGGTCGCGGCCGGTGAGCAGCGCGAGCTTCAAGCCCGCCTCCTCCACCATCGGCCGCAGGCGCTCGGCGTGCTGGCGGGCCAGGATCTCGGTCGGCGCCATCATCGCCGCCTGGCGCCCGGCCTCGATCGCCGAGGCCATCGCGAGCAAAGCCACCGCGGTCTTGCCCGAGCCGACATCGCCCTGGAGCAGGCGCAGCATGCGCCGGTCCGAGCCCATGTCGCCGCGGATCTCGGCGAGCGCCCGGGTCTGCGCCCCGGTGAGCCCGAACGGCAGCGCCGCCTCGATCCGCCGCGACAGGACCCCGTCGCCGACATTGGTGCGGCCGGCCGGGCGGTGCATCCGGCTGCGCACCAGGGCCAGCGCCAGCTGCGAGGCCAATAGCTCGTCGTAGGCGAGGCGCCGGCGGGCCGGGGTCTTCAAGTCCTCCTCGGTCTCGGCCGCCTCCGCCGGGCGGTGCTCGGTGCGGAGCGCGTCGGCGAAGGCCGGCCAGTCCTGACGGTCGAGCCACGACCGGTCCTGCCACTCGGGGAGAGTGGGCAGCCGGTCGAGGGCCGCGACCGCGAGCTTGCCGATCGCCCGCGAGGTCAGCCCTTCGGTGGCGCCGTAGATCGGCTCCACCGCCGGCAGGTCGGCCAGTCCCTTCTCGTCGAGGATGCGCGACGGGTGCACCATCTGGCGGAAGCCGTCCCACAGCTCGATCCGGCCGGAGACGTAGCGGTGGCTGCCGAGCGGCAGCATCTTCTCGATGCGGGCGCGCGGCAGGTTGAAGAACACCAGGGTGATGTCGCCGGTCTGGTCCTCGACCAGCACCCGGAACGGCTTTCGGCCGCCCATGGCCTGCGGCGGGCGGTGGGCGACCACGGTCACGCCGAGCGTCACCGGTTCGCCGGGCGGCGCCTCGGCGATCGAGCCGCGCAGCTGCCGGGCGATGCCGCGCTGGGGCAGGTGGAACAGGAGGTCGACCACCCGGGCCGGCCGCTCCGGCGTGCCGACGAGCTTGTCGATCAGCACGGCAACCTTGGGACCGGCCCCCGGCAGCACGGTGGCGGGGGCGAACAGGGGATCGAGCAGGGAGGGACGCAGCGACAT
>NZ_JBEXZS010000156.1:0-2190 GCF_040593685.1 Methylobacterium sp. EM32
CCGGCGACATGCTGGGGCGGCTGGTTCCGGACATCAAGCGGACGGCTTCTCTGGTGGAGGAGATCTCGGCGGCGTGCCGGGAGCAGGATGTCGGGTCGGAGCAGATCAACCAGGCGATCCAGCAGCTCGACAAGGTGACGCAGCAGAACGCGTCTGCGTCGGAGCAGGTGTCGGCGACGTCGGAGGAGCTGGCGGCGCAGGCCGATATACTGCAGGCGACGACGGCCTATTTCCGCATCGACGAGAGCGAGGCTCCGGCGGGCGCGCGGGTGATCGACGGGGCGGTGTCGCAGCTGCGCACCACGGCCTCCCGGATGGTGGCTCCCTCGGCGGTGGTGAAGTCGCCCGCGCAGGCGGCCAAGCGGGTCGCGGCGGGCCGCCCGGCGCCGAAGGTCCCGGCCAAGCCTGTCACGGCCAAGCCTGCTGCCGCCAGGTTCTTCTCAGGCAAGTCCTTCGCCGCCCGATCCGCGGGCGGGGGCTTTGCCCTCGACATGGGCCTGGGCGACTTGGCCGAAGGCGACGAGCGCGACGCCGACTTCACCCGCATCGCCTGACGCGAGGCGGCGGTTTTCGCCGCCGCAACCGTCCGGACGAGCCCCCGAACGACCCGACCCGGATCGGCCTCAGGGACCGCCCGCACCATTCCGATCGCCCGCGGCCTCCATTCCCGAAGGATTCCACGGGAGGCCGGCGCACCGATCGTTCCCCGACAACCCGATCATGGGAAGGCTTCTTCGATGGGCATGTTCGACAACATCTCGGTCCCCAAGAAACTCGCGCTCACCTTCACCCTGATGCTGGCGGTCGAGCTGGGCGTGAATGCCGTCGTGCACTGGAAGTCGTCGGAGATTCGGCAAGCGGTCAACTGGTCGGATCACACGATCCAGGTGATCGACGCGGCCAACCGCACGCTCGCCGGGATGGTGGACCAGGAGACCGGCTATCGCGGCTTCCTGCTGTCCGGAGATCCGAAGTTCCTCGGCCCCTACCAGAAGGGCTGGGAGACCTTCAACGACGCCTGGCGCCGGGCCAAGACCCTGACGGCCGACAACCCGGCCCAGCAGGAGCGGCTCGACGCGGTCCACCGGCTGGCGGAAGCGTGGCACGCCGGCGTGGCCGAGAAGGGCATCGTCCTGATGGCCGGGGCCGAGACGCGTGACGCCGCCCGGCAGAGCGAGATCGCCGGCGCCGGCAAGGAGGCGATGGACGGCCTGCGCGCCAAGGTCGCCGAGGTGATCGGCATCGAGAACGCCCTGATGCAGACGCGGCGCACCGCGCAGGACGCCGCCTTCGACACGACGACGCAGATGATCCTGGTCGGCATCCTGGCGACCCTGCTGATCGTGCTCGGCATCGCCTTCCTGCTGGTGCGCACCGTGGCGCGGCCGGTGAACCGGGTCAGCGCCAAGCTCGCCGAGCTGGCGACCCCGCTCGAGACCGGGCGGCACGACGAGGTCGGGCAGATCCAGGGGACCGCGCTCGCGGTCGAGCAGGCGTTCCGGGAGATCTCCGAGGTTCTGGCGGCCGCCTCGGTCGGCGACTTCTCCAAGTCCCTGTCGAAGGAATACGGCGGCCTGAGCAGCGAGGTGCAGGCCAATCTCCGGGCGATGACCGTGAATCTGCGGGCGGTCGCCGACGTCGCGACGGCGATCGCCGACGGCGACCTGACCGTCGAGGCGAAGCGGCTCTCCGATAAGGACGGGCTCGGCATCGCCCTCGAGCAGATGCTGACGAAACTGCGCACGGTCGTGTCGGAGGCCTCGACCGCGGCGGCAAACGTCTCGGCGGGCTCGCAGGAACTGTCGGCCTCGGCCGAGCAGCTGTCGCAGGGCTCGACCGAGCAGGCAGCGTCCACCGAAGAGGCTTCCGCCTCGATGGAGGAGATGGCCGCCAACGTGAAGCAGAACGCCGAGAACGCCGGCCAGACCGAGACCATCGCTCGCCAGTCGGCCAAGGACGCTGAGGCGAGCGGCGTGGCGGTCGGGCGCGCGGTCGAGGCAATGCAGACGATCGCCCAGAAGATCACCATCGTGCAGGAGATCGCCCGCCAGACCGACCTTCTGGCGCTCAACGCCGCGGTCGAGGCGGCGCGGGCCGGCGAGCACGGGCGGGGCTTCGCGGTGGTGGCGAGTGAGGTGAGGAAGCTCGCCGAGCGGAGCCAGGCGGCGGCGGCCGAGATCGGGACCCTGT
>NZ_JBEXZS010000157.1:0-14999 GCF_040593685.1 Methylobacterium sp. EM32
GACATGATAGGCCTCCTGCATCTCAGGAGGCGTCAACGCCGTCTGGCTGCTTCACGGCAAAGCCAGACGGCAAAATTCATATGCGATCACCCTGCCCAAACGGGAGAGGGGATCCCGCGCTTGATTTCTAAGAGGGTTTTTCCCCGGACAGCCCTGCCTCCGCGGGGGAGGGTTCAGGCGTCGCGGCTCACCGCTTCAGCGCCAGCAAACTGCGCAAATACATCTCCGGCAGCCCGTTCTCCCGGCCCGCCGCGATCACGCCTTCCAGGTAGCCCGGCCGCGGCACCCCGCCGCTGCCGCGACCCAGATACACTAGCGCCCGCCGCACCCCACCCTCGGTCGAGACCGGCTGCTGCGCCTTGACGTAGAGCCCGCTCGCCACGCCCTCGTAGCGGTCGAGGGCCGGCACGTCGGCGAGGCTCAGCTCCCACAGCACCCCCCAGACCGTGCCGGAGGGGCTGCGCTCCACCGAGGCGTAGCCCTCCCGCATGATCACGAGGCGGTGGCGGTTGAGCCGGCCGAGGCCGAGCACCCGCGAGGCGGGGCAGCGCCGGGCCATGGCGGCCCGGTCCATGTTGGAGCCGTAGGCGAAGTACAGCGGCACGAAAGGCCGGCCGTCAGGCGAATTCGAGGATCACCGCATCGACCGCCAGGCTGTCACCCTCCTTGGCCTGGACGGTCTGGACCGTGCCGTCGCGCTCGGCGCGCAACACGTTCTCCATCTTCATCGCCTCGACGATCGCCAGCGGCTCGCCCGCCTTCACCTCCTGGCCGGGGGTGACCATAATGCTCTTCACCAGGCCCGGCATCGGGCAGAGCAGCTGCTTGCCGGAGCCGCCGACCTCCTTGACCGGCATCAGGGCGGCGAGCTCGGCCTCGCGCTTCGTGTAGACCCGGGCCTCCGAGGCGGCGCCGGCATGCTGCAGGAAGACGCCGTTGAGGAGGGAGCGGACTTGGATCGCCGCCGACTCGCCGCCGATCGTGCCGACCCAGACCGGCTCGCCCGGGAGCCAGTCGCTCTCGACCATCCACTCGGTCCCGTCCTCGAAGGCGACCACGACCCCGTCATTGGTGGTCTCGACGGTCGCCTCGAAACGCTGGTCGCCGAGCAGCACCACCCGCTCGTGCTCGAAGCGCAGCAGGTACGGCTCGCGCATTTGCCCCGAGATGCCGCGCTTGCGCTCGTTGAGCTGGTGGTCGATCGCGGCGGCGGCCGCCGCCATCCGGCGCGCCACCTCGCCCGCAGGCTTCGGGGCCTCGAACCCGTTCGGGAACTCTTCCGCGATGAAGCCGGTGGAGAGCCGGCCCTCCTGCCAGCGCGGATGGTGCATCAGTGCCGAGAGGAACGGGATGTTGTGGCGGATGCCGTCGATCGCGAAGGCATCGAGGGCCTGGGCCTGTGAGGAGATCGCCTCCGCGCGGGTCGGGGCCCAGGTGACGAGCTTGGCGATCATCGGGTCGTAGTGGATCGCGATCTCGCTCCCCTCCTCGACGCCGGTGTCGTTGCGCACGATCGCCTCACCGAGCGGCCCCTCCTCCGGCGGCCGGTAGGTGGTGAGCCGGCCGATCGAGGGCAGGAAGTTGCGGGTCGGGTCCTCGGCATAGACGCGGCTCTCGACCGCCCAGCCGTCGAGCTTCACGTCGCTCTGCGCAATCGGCAGCGTCTCGCCGGCCGCGACCCGGATCATCAATTCGACGAGGTCGAGGCCGGTGATCATCTCGGTCACCGGGTGCTCGACCTGGAGCCGGGTATTCATCTCGAGGAAGTAGAACGACTTGTCCTGGCCGGCGACGAACTCGACCGTGCCGGCCGAATCGTAGTTCACCGCCTTGGCGAGAGCGACCGCCTGCTCGCCCATCTTGCGCCGGGTCGCCTCGTCGAGGAGCGGAGAGGGCGCCTCCTCGATGACCTTCTGGTTGCGGCGCTGGATCGAGCATTCGCGCTCGCCGAGATAGACGACGTTGCCGTGCTTGTCGCCGATCACCTGGATCTCGATGTGGCGCGGGTCGGTGATGAACTTCTCAACGAAGACGCGGTCATCGCCGAAGGACGAGGCGGCCTCCGAGCGGGCGCGGGCGAAGCCCTCCGCCACCTCGTCGGCGGAATGCGCGATGCGCATGCCCTTGCCGCCGCCGCCGGCCGAGGCCTTGATCATCACCGGATAGCCGATCTCGTCGGCGATGGTGACGGCGTGCTCGGGGCTCTCGATCACCCCGAGGAAGCCCGGCACGGTCGAGACCTGGGCCGCCGAGGCCGCCTTCTTCGACTCGATCTTGTCGCCCATCGCGGCGATGGCGCCGGGATTGGGGCCGATGAAGACGATGCCGGCGGCTGCGAGCGCCTTCGGGAAGGCCTCGCGCTCGGACAGGAAGCCGTAGCCGGGATGGACCGCCTGCGCGCCGGTCTGCCGGCAGGCCTCCACGATCTTGTCGATGACGAGGTAGGACTGCGCCGCGGCGGCGGGACCGATATGCACCGCCTCGTCGGCCATGGCGACATGGAGCGCGTCGCGGTCGGCGTCGGAATAGACTGCCACCGTCTTGATCCCCATGCGGCGCGCCGTCTTGATGATGCGGCAGGCGATCTCGCCACGGTTGGCGATCAGGATCTTGTCGAACATCGGAGCGCGCACTCGAGCCTTAAGGGGGAATCCGGGCCGGGGTGGGTCACACCCAAGCTCACTCCCGTTAAAGCATGGCGCGCGCGCCGCAAAGCCGGGTCTTCTCGGCCAGATGGGCGAAGCTCCCGCTCACGCGGCCACCGCGTAGGAGAGGATCTCCTCGACCGCGTCCTCGGCCCCGGCCCGGGCGCGGTTCGCATGAAGCGCGAAGCGGATCAGCGCCGGGTCGTTGGTCTCGGCCTCGCGCACCACCTCGACGGCGATGCGGGCGCCCGTGGCGGTCGGGCCGCGGCCGCAAGCGAGCGAGGCGGCGAGCCAGTGGGCGGTATCGGCATCGATGTGGCCGGTCGGGCGCTCGCCCCACACGGCGAAATCGACGATCGCCGCCACCAGCCAGTCGCCGAAGGCCTCGTCGGCCTGCGGGATCGCCCGGTCGAGACCGAACAGCATGTCGGCCTCGTCGCGGCAGGTCAGCCCGTCGGGCAGGACCATGCGGTGCAGCTCGCGCACGTCCTCCAGGCTGACGGCGCCGGCGGCGATGATACGGTTGCAGAAGTGTTGCAGCGAAGCGTTGATCATCTGTCTGTCCTCCCCGGCCTTTGTTGTGCCGGTGCTTGTCCCTGTGTGAGGAGGACTATGCGGGACGGGAGGCCTTTGACAGGTTAACGGCGGGATCTGAATCCCTGTTCAGGTTAAAGCCTGGCAACGGGACGGCGTTGCTAAAGGGTTGCGAGGGCCGGTGTCGAAAACGTAAAGCCGGTCCGTGCCGGAAGCCCGCGATGACCGATCCCGATCCCACCGCCCGACCGCCGGCGCCGCCCGTCCCGCAGGAGGACGACGGCGCCGCGAGAAGGAAGGATCTGTTGGCGCTCCTGGCGGCGCTGGAGCCGATCGACGAGGAGTTTCCCGACTTCGATGCGGGGTTGGGAAAGCTGCGCGAGATCGACGTGCCGGACGATCAGGATCGCGGGAGCGAACCCGGCCGCAGGTAGGCGAACATGTGCGGGACGTAGTCGGCCTTGCCGAGCGGCACGCCGTGATGGCGCAGGATCGCGTAGGCGGTCACGAGGTGGAAGTAGAATTGCGGCAGCGCCCAGTCCCGCGCGTAATCGTCGCCCGTCGCCATGTCGAAGACCAGGCCGCCCCCGGGCTCGAGCGTGACCGGCAGGTCACCACCGGCATCGAGCGCGCCCGGCGCGACGGCGTCGAGCCGGGCCAGGGCCTCGGCGATGCGCCTTTGCGCATCCGCGAGGGAGCCCGGCCGCTCGCCGGCCTCCCGTCCCTCGCGGGCGAGGTCGTCGAGCGCCGGCGGCACGGGCTCGCCGCCGAGCCGGTAGGTGGCCTCCTGCGCCTGGAGGCAGGCGAAGCGGACCTGCGAGGCCAGCGGGAGCATGTCCGGGACCAGGCGGCGGGCCATCACCCCCTCCGCCCCGTCATGGTCGCGGGCCTTGTCGAGCCAGCCCGAGAGGGCGCGCAGCATCTGCGCGTAGGCGGGGACGAGACGTTGCGTCAGGGACATCAGGGCTCCTCGAAAAAAACGAGGAATGTCTACCGCACGATCACCTTCGCGTCCGCGCCGACCCGGTTGTAGAGGTCGACCACGTCGATGTTGCGCATGCGGATGCAGCCGGAGGACGCCGCCTGGCCGATCCGCTCGGGCTCGTTGGTGCCGTGGATGCGGTAGAGCGTGTCCTTGCCCGTGCCGTCCGCCAGGTAGAGGGCGCGGGCGCCAAGCGGGTTGGCGGGCCCGCCCTGCATCGCGTGGACGTGGGGCCAGCGCTTGATCATCTCGGCCGGCGGGTGCCAGTCCGGCCAGGCGGCCTTGCGGAAGATCCGCGCCGGCCCGGTCCAGCCATAGGCCTCGTCGCCGACGGTGACGCCGTAGCGGATCGCCTTGCGGTCGGGCAGGACGTAGTAGAGCTGGCGTTCCCTGGTCTCGACCACGATGGTGCCCGGCGCCTCGCCGGTCGGGTCCTCGATCATGTAGCGGGCGAAGCGCCGGTCGACCTCGGGCTCCGGCACCATCGCCATCCACTCCTTGTCCCGGGCCGACAATTCGGGATCGGGGGTGGCGCGATACATGCAGCCCGGCAGCGCCAGGACAGCACCCATGGAGACGGCGCCCGTCAGGACGAGGGCGAGGACGGGGCGGGGGCGGCGCATCGGGGCGGAACCTTGCAAGGCGGGCGGGCCCGCGAATCAGTCGTATCCCGAAGCGTAAAGCGTGGCTGTTAGCGCGCGAAGCGGGGGATGACGCTCCCGCGCGAGTTGCCGCGCCTGTGTTGCGTCCGGGCCATGGCCCTGCCACGGTGCGGGCGGGGACGGCCGGTCATGACACCGGCCGGCGGGAACGCTTGAAGCGGGCACGATGACGACGCTGTACCTCTGCCATCCGGCCTCCCTCGACCACGACACGCCGCCGGGCCATCCTGAGCGGGCCGACCGCATCCGGGTGATCGAGCGGGTGCTGGAGGACGAGCGCTTCGCCGCCCTGGTGCGCGAGCAGGCGCCGCTGGCCGACCTCGCGGTGGCGGGCCTGGCGCATCCGGAGAACTACGTCGCGGCGATCGCCGCCGCCGCGCCGGACGAGGGGCTGGTCGGCATCGATTCCGATACGGTGATGTCGCCGGGCTCGCTCGAGGCTGCGCGTCGAGCGCTGGGTGCGGCGGTCCGGGCCGTCGACGAGGTGATGGGCGGCCGCGTCGCCAACGCCTTCGCGGCGATGCGCCCGCCCGGCCACCACGCCGAGCGCGAACGGGCCATGGGCTTCTGCCTGTTCAACACCGCCGCGGTGGCGGCGCGCCACGCACGAAAGCACCACGGCGCCGCCCGGGTGGCGCTGGTCGACTGGGATGTCCATCACGGCAACGGCTCGCAGGACATCTTCTGGGACGATGCCAGCGTGATGTACGCCTCGACCCACCAGATGCCGCTGTTTCCCGGCACGGGTGCCGCCTCCGAGCGCGGCGAGCACGACACCATCGTCAACGTGCCGCTGCATGCCGGCGACGACGGCGACACCTTCCGCGAGGCCTTCGCCCACGGCGTGCTGCCGCGCCTCGACGCGTTCCGGCCCGACCTGATCGTGATCTCGGCCGGGTTCGACGCCCATTGGCGCGATCCGCTCGCCAACCTGAAGCTCACCGAGGCCGATTTCGCCTGGGCCACCCGGGAGGTGATGGGGATCGCCGAAAGCCGCTGCGGCGGCCGGGTGGTGTCGCTGCTCGAGGGCGGCTACGATCTGATCGGGCTGTCGAAGTCGGTCGCCGCCCATGTCGAGACGCTGATGGGACGGTAGCCGCAGCCCTCCCCTTCACTGTCCCGCACGCCGTCCCCATCGTCCTGCCGTCTACCGGCAAGGTGACGGAGGCGGCTATCTTGTGTTCGGCGCCAGCCTGGCAAGTTCCGCTCCGTCTTTTACGTGTTGCGCGCCGCCGCAGATCTGCGGTGATATCTTGCATTGCGCGCAGCCGGCCTCATGAATTCACCGCGCCCGCGAATCCTCTCTCTTCAATATCTTGTTAACCGGCGCCATGCTAGCGTTCGCCCATAGTAGACATAAAAGTCATTGACTTACTTTGCGGCATCAAAATAATTTTATCGGACCGGCGATCGATTCGCGCCGAATCTCGTTATTTTTATTGAGTGACGTATCCATGTCCACCGAACAGGCGAGCAGATTCATCCTGATGCCGGTAAATACGACCAGCATGAGACGCCTGGAAATCGACGACGTCCGCGCAGCGGCAAGTCGTGCCGGTCTCCGCATGGTCTCCAATACGTCGCTCGAAGTTGATGCCGCCCCATCATCTCTGTCCGTCCTCGACAAGATCGGCGATTCAGGTCCCGAGCTGATTGAATTACGGCCGGAAGCTGCGCATAGGCTCGAAGCCGAGGCGAATCTCAAGCTCGTTCCCATCACGACCTACGAGCAGGCCCGCACCGACCAGGCGGTACGGCGCCCGCCGGCGTCCAAGGCCGGCTCAGGCTGTACCCCCGTCCGGATCGTCGACGCCGTAACGAAAGCCGGGGTCGCGGGAGCGACGGTGACCGCCTTCACCGACTTCGAGGCTGGCGAAGGCGCCGAGGGCGTGACCGCGGCCGACGGGCAGGTCGTGCTCGACATCGCGCCCGGCCTGCGGCTCGACCGCCTCTACGTGCACGGGCCGGCCGGTTACTGGGGTCACGTCTCCCGCCGCCAGCAGGCGGGCGATCGCCGCGAGATCGCGATCGCACCGCTCAAGCTCCGGTCGCGGAAGCATATCCTGCCCTGCCTCTACGGCGCGAGCGGGCTCACCGACGGGCAGGGCGTGCGCATCGCCATCATCGATTCCGGCGTCGCGGCGGGCCATCCGGCCCTGCCCCACGTCATGGGCGGCGCCAACGTCGTCTTCGACGAGATCCGGACTAATCCGGCCTCGGGGACCGACTGGGGTCCAGCCAGCGTCAGGGGCGAGCACGGCACCCATGTCGCCGGCATCGTCGGTGCCCGGCCCACCGCGGCATCGACCATGGCGGGTGTCGCGCCCGGCGTCGAGTTGCGCAGCTACCGCGTCTTCCCCCACGGTGGCGGAAAGGCGAAGAACTACGACATCATGAAAGCGATCGACCTCGCGGTTCAGGACCGGTGCCACATCATCAATCTCAGCCTGTCGTGCCGGGTGGAGGATGACGGCGTGCGCTACGCGATCGCCGATGCATGCCGGGCCGGCGTCCTGGTCGTCGCCGCGGCCGGCAACGACCGGCAGCCGCAGATCAGCTTTCCGGCAGCGATCCAGGACTGCATCGCCGTGGCGGCGATGGGGCGGCGGGGGACGTTCCCGGGACGATCCGCGGAGGCCGGCGACGTCACCAGGACGCCGACCGGGCACGATCCCAAGGCCTTCGTCGCCGCCTTCTCGAACCACGGCGAGGTCGACCTGATCGGCCCCGGCGTCGGGGTCGTCTCGACCTTGCCGGGCGGCGCCTACGGCGTCATGAGCGGAACGTCGATGGCCTGCCCTGCGGTGGTCGGCGTCGCGGCCCGCCTCTACGCCGCCGACCCGTCCATCGCCCGCTGCCGGGCCGACAATCGCGTCGCGCACTGGACCGCGGCGCTGATCGGCCGCGCCGGCCCCCAGGGGTTCGGCCGGCCCTACGAAGGGCACGGATTGCCCTTATGACAGCCTCAACGCGAGTCGCATCCATGGCCAAGACAAGCACGGCCAAGACAAGCACGCAGCGCGTGGTCCTTCGCCGTACCGATCCGGACGCTCCTCAATCGTCCCTCGCCGCGACCCGGATCGAGACGCTCCCGGGCATCGCCGTTCTCGACCAGTCCTCCGCCTCCTCGCTGCTGATCGAAGGCAGCTTCCAGGCGATCAAGCGGGCGGTCGCCGCCCTGCCCGGCTGGAAGAGCGTGACGATCCGGCACTACGACATTCCCGACCCCCGGCCGCGGATCCGCAAGCCGCGATACGGCGATCCCGGGTAATGCAGCCGCGGAGCGCGTCGGGGCGCCCGTGCCCCGACGCGCTCCGGAGGATGTCCTTCCGGATGCAGGCCATCACCCCTCCGGCGGCTCGTCGGCGACGATCTCGATGCCGAAGCCCGACAGGCCGACATAGGAGCGCGCCGCGCTCGAGATGTTGCGGATCGAGACCACGCCGAGGTCGCGAAGGATCTGGGCGCCCAGGCCCACCTCGCGCCACTGACGCACGCGGGCCGCCTCGGCCCCGTCCTCGCCGGCCCCGTCGGGCAATTGCGACAGCGGCACGCCGGCGGTGCCGTCGCGCAGGTAGACCAGCACGCCGCGGCCCTCCTGCGCGAAGCGGCGCATCACCGCCTCGATGGTGCGCCCGCCCTCGATCACGTCCGCCACCACATTCGAGCGGTGCAGCCGCACCAGCACGTCGCGGCCCTCGCCGATGCGGCCGTGCACGAAGGCGAATTGCTGCATCGGCTCGAACGGCGTGGTGTAGGCGTAGCCGGTCAGCTCACCCCACTCGGTCTTGACCGGGAAGGTGCCGACCCGCTCGACCAGCTTCTCACGGGCCTGGCGGTAGGAGATCAGATCGGCGACCGAGATCTGCTTGAGATTGTGCTTCTCGGCGAAGGCGGTGATCTGCGGCCCCTTCATCACCGTGCCGTCGTCGTTGGCGAGCTCGCAGATCACGCCGACGGGGGGGAGCTTCGCCAGCCGGCAGAGATCCACCGCCGCCTCGGTATGGCCGGAGCGCATCAGCACGCCGCCATCCTTCGCGATCAGCGGGAAGACGTGGCCGGGGCGCACGAAGTCGGTGGCGCCCATGTTGCCGTTGGCGAGCGCCCGCACGGTGTTGCAGCGCTGCTCGGCCGAGATGCCGGTGGTCAGCCCGTGCTTGACGTCGACCGTCACCGTGAAGGCGGTACCGAGCGGCGCGTCGTTCGAAGCCACCATCGGCTCGAGGCGCAGGCGCTTGGCCTCCGCGGCGGTGATCGGCGCGCAGACGATGCCGCAGGTGTTGCGGATGATGAACGCCATCTTCTCGGGCGTGCAGAGCGAGGCGGCGATGATGAGATCGCCCTCGTTCTCGCGGTCGTCGTCGTCGGTGACGATCACGATCTCGCCGCGGGCATAGGCGTCGATGGCCTCGATGATGGATGCGTGGGTCACGGGCATCTCCTGTCCCAGGAGGACGAGTCCCAGGAAGTCGTTGGGGGTGACGGCGCCGCCGGTCTCCCGCGCCACGGCCGCCGCCGTCTCCCGCGAGAGCCAGGGCTCGGGATTGTTGCACAACCCCGTCACCGCCGCCGGCGAGAGCCCGCAGCGCCGCGCGAAGTCGAGGCGGGTCACGCCCTGCTGTCGGAGCCAGTCGCCGAGTTTCACGCCTCCGTCATAGCCTGACGGTCGTTTCAGTCAAACTGAAACGATGAAAAAGTTCACCCAGGCTGAAGGCCCGCCCCCTCCCCGACCTGCCCGCGGTGGCGCAGCCAGTGATCGGCCAGTACGCAGGCCATCATCGCCTCGCCCACCGGCACCGCCCGGATGCCGACGCAGGGGTCGTGGCGGCCCTTGGTCAGCACGTCGACCGGACGGTTGTCGCGGCTGACGCTCGCCCGCGGGGTTAGGATCGAGGAGGTCGGCTTGACGGCGAAGCGGCAGACCAGCGGCTGGCCGGTGGAGATGCCGCCGAGCACGCCCCCGGCATGGTTGGCGAGGAAGATCGGGCGGCCGTCGTTGCCGGGCCGCATCTCGTCGGCATTCTCCTCGCCGCGCAAGGCGGCCGCCGCGAAGCCGTCGCCGATCTCGACACCCTTGACGGCGTTGATCGACATCATGGCAGCGGCGAGGTCCGCGTCGAGCTTGCCGTAGACGGGCGCGCCGAGGCCGACCGGCACGCCCTCGGCCACCACCTCGATCACCGCGCCGACCGAGGAGCCGGCCTTGCGGATGCCGTCGAGATACTCCGCCCACTGCACTGCTGCGGTGGCGTCGGGGCAGAAGAACGGGTTGTTGTTCACCTCGTCCCAGTCGAAGCGGGCGCGGTCGATCGCGTGCGCGCCGATCTGCACCAGGGCGCCGCGGATCGTCACCCCGGGCAGCACCTTGCGGGCGATCGCCCCCGCCGCCACCCGGGCCGCGGTCTCGCGAGCCGAGGAACGGCCGCCGCCGCGATAGTCGCGGATGCCGTACTTGGCGTCGTAGGCGTAATCGGCGTGGCCGGGCCGGTAGCTGTCGCGGATCTCCGAATAGTCCTTGGAGCGCTGGTCGACGTTCTCGATCATGAGCGCGATCGGCGTGCCGGTGGTGAGCTGGCGCCCGCCCGTGCGATCGTCCGCGAACACGCCCGAGAGGATGCGGACCTGGTCCGGCTCCTGGCGCTGGGTGGTGAAGCGCGACTGGCCCGGCCGGCGGCGGTCGAGCTCGGCCTGGATCTCCGCCGCCTCGAGCGGGATCAGCGGCGGGCAGCCGTCGACGACGCAGCCGAGGGCCGGGCCGTGGCTCTCGCCGAAGGTGGTGACGCGGAAGAGGTGGCCGAAGCTGTTATGCGACATGGTGACTACGTGAGATGGCGGCGTCGCTCTAGAGCATTTTGCGCCGGACGGGAAATGATCTCGCGCGCTGACCGGGAGCCACCGGCCCCCCCCGGGCCGGATGCGCTCGGCCCGACCGCCGGGCGATGCCCCCAGCCGGCCAGGCCAGCGAACCGGGGACAGCTTGACATCGTCGTCGGCCGGCTCGTACATCCTCTCGATTTTTGCAATGCGACAGAAATATTGCTTCCCGTGAAGCACGCGAGATCCGAGATCAGCACGGCAGCAATTTCAGATCACGCACTCATGACGAAATACCATATCTAAGTATCCGGCAAGACGACTGGCAACGGCGAGGGGCGAGATGAACTTCTTCAAGCTGGCGCGGCGCATCGCACACAAGAAGGATGCGGCGCTCGACGTCAATTTTTATCGCGCCTACTACGCGGACCTCGCCGATGCGACGGATGGTGCGGTCATCAAGCACTGGGAGGAGTACGGGCGGAGCGAAGGGCGCTTCCCGAACGAAGCGAGCGCCCGCGCTGCGGCAATGGCCAGCGACACGCTGCCGAACGATTTCGACCTCGCGACGTATCTTCGGCTGAATCCGGACGTCGCGGCCGCGATCACGTGGGATTTCCAAGGCGCCCTTCACTACATCGAGCATGGCCGGGCGGAGAACCGGCCCTATACAGGCGGGGCGCAGCCGGCGGCCGGCCCCGCTGGAAACGGCCTTCCGCAGAGCTTCAACCTCGCGAGCTACGTCGTCTCCAATCCCGACATCGCGCGCGTGATCGCCTCGAATGCCGGGCGCCTGAAGCACTATGCCGAGCACGGCCGCGCCGAGAAGCGCAACTACCTCCCGCTCTTCTACGATCCGGACTTCATCTCGCAATTGTACGGCGTGACCGTCCCGCGGGGCGTGAGCGTCGAGGAGGCGGTCATCGCCGTCAAGCAGCGGCTGCGGCAGCCGGACGACCAGCCGATCTTTTTCAACGAAGACGAGATCGTCAAATTCCACGACATCAACATTCCGTATTTTTCTCAGTATTTCGATCACGATCTCTACCGCTATCAACAGCTCAGGCACAGCGATAAGTTCTTCAATCGCGCTCAATGCATCCAGCATTTCTGTGAGGTCGGCCAGCGCGAGCAGTTCGATATTTCGCGCCGGGGCGCCTTCGACGACGACTTCTTCCGCGCCGAGTACGAGAGCGACGATTCGGCATCCTCGTCGCGGCGGGAGCGCTACGCGCGCTGGTTGAGGAGCGACGCGAGCGAACCGCTCTACCCGAACCTGCGGGTGCTCGTGCACCTGACCCATGGGGCGAAGCTGCCGCGCGCGGTCGAGGCGGCGATCGCATCGCGCATCGAACCGGGGACGAAGCCGAGCCAGGCCGTCGACGACCTGCTCGCGTGGAGGCTGGACGTGAGCGAGCCCGCGGCTGCCGCCTTCTTCGTCGACGTCGCGGATAACCGCGCCAGGCAGGGCAAGAGCGTCGAGGCCGCCGAGCTCTATGCCCGCGCCCTGGCCCGCGTCCCCGACCACCCGCGCGGCCTCAATCACCGGGCGGACCTGATCCATCGCGGCGGCAACCTGGCCCTGGCCACCAGCCTGCGCCGGCAGATCGTCGCCCTCGACCGTAGCAACGAGTGGACCTTCATCCACCTGGCCCAGGGCCTCCTGGATCTCGGCGAGCCGAAGGCCGCCGCGCATGCCCTGGCGGCGGGCGTGACGAAGTTCCCGGGGGATGTCGGCCTGCGCCGCCGCTTGCGCGAGACGCGGGAAAAATACTTCTACGACGTCTGGGAGAAGAGCGCGGACGTCGCCCTCGAGGTCAGCTACGACGAGGCGCGCGCGCGGGTGACCGAGGCGGCACGGTGCCTGGCCCGGGACGAGGAACGGCCGGTGGTCGGCGCGGACCGGGTCCGCCGCGTCGCCATCTACGCCAATTGCGATCTGGCGCAGTGCCGCTTCTACCGCGTCGACCAGCGCGCCGAGCAACTCGCGGCAGCCGGCCACGAGGTCACTGTCTACGACTACACCAAAGATCACAACAAGTATATGTCTGATCTCGCGGAGATCGACTATACGATCTTCTACCGGGTCCCGGCATTTCCTAACGTCATCGACGCCATCGACAAGACCGCTGATCTCGGCGTCGTGACGATCTACGACATCGACGACCTGGTGTTCGAGCCGGAATATTTCCCGCCGGCGCTCGAAACCTATGCCGGCTTGATCGATGCCCGCCAGCACGCGTCGATGGCCTGCGGCGTCAGCCTGTTCGCCGAGGCGGCGTCTCTCTGCGATTACGGCATGGTCTCGACGCCGAGCCTCGCCCGGCACCTCGAGGGCCGGGTCAGGACCGGAACGGTCTTCCACCAGCCGAACGCGCTCCACAGCGCGCATCTCGTCAGCATGCAGGGGCAGGCGACGAAGACCGGCGACGTCGTCACGATCTTCTACGGCTCCGGGACCAAGGCCCACAAGCTCGACTTCGAGCAGCTGATCGAGCCGGCCCTGGCGCGGCTGTTCGAGACCCATCGCGACCGGATCCGCGTCGTGGTGATCGGCGACATCACGCTCTCGGCGCTGCTGCGCCCCTGGGCGGAGTACATCATCGCCTCGCGGCCGATCGCCAACGTCGCGTCGTACTGGGACCTGCTGCGCGAGGCCGACATCAACATCTCGGTGCTGGTGCCGGACGTGTTCAACGACTGCAAGAGCGAGATCAAGTGGATGGAGGCCGCGATGTTCGGCATCCCGTCCGTGGTCAGCGGCACGCAGACCCATCGCGAGGTGATCGTCGAGGGCGAGACCGGCTTCCTGTGCGAGTCGAGCGCGGCGTTCCACGCCGCCCTCGACCGCCTGGTCCGCTCGTCCGACGAGCGGCGGCGGATCGGCGAGGCGGCGCGGCAGGTCGTGCTCGACCGCTACGGGCTGGAGCGGCAGGCCGGGGAGCTCCGCCGGATCATCGACCGGTCGACCTCCCGCCAGCTCGCCCGGCGCAAGAGGCTCGTCATCGTCAACGTGTTCTACCCGCCGCAGGCCATCGGCGGCGCGACCCGGGTCGTCCACGACAACGTCCGCTCGCTGCGCGCGATCCTGGGCCCCGAGTGGCAGATCGACGTGATCTGCACCCTGGAAGGCGGTCCGACCCCCTACGCCCTCGACTGGTACGTCCGCGACGGCGTGCGGGTGTTCTGCATCACCGCCGCCGACCACCCCGACATCGACAGCCTGGTCGAGGATCCCGAGATGGGGCGCGCCTTCGACCGCGTCCTCGATCGGATCGATCCGGACCTGATCCACTTCCACTGCATCCAGCGGCTGACGACGAGCTGCGTCACCGTCGCGATCCGGCGCCGCATCCCCTACCTGATCACCATGCATGACGGCTGGTGGATCTCGCCGCGCCAGTTCCTGACCAACGGCAACCGGGAGGTCGAGACCTACGACTTCAGCGGCAAGGCCTCCCTCGACACCTACGTGAGCGACGGCTACGTCCGGGCGCGCACGCTGCTTCGCTGCATCAAGGGCGCGGCACGCGTGCTGACCGTGTCGCAGCCCTTCGGCGAATTGTGCCGCGGCGTCGGCCTCGACCGGATCGAGGTGGTCGAGAACGGCGTGTCGCGCCTGCCGGAAGCTCACCGGATCGCGAGCCCAACCGGCCGGGTCCGCCTCGGCTTCATCGGGGGCCTGGCCGACCACAAGGGCTACGGCCTGATCCGCAACGTGATCATCAACGAGCCGTTCAAGAACCTCAGCCTACTGCTGATCGACCACGCCATGCACCCGAGCGAGCGGGTGGAGGAGTTGTGGGGGAACGTGCCGGTCGAGATCCGGGGCAAGTTCTCGCAGTCGAATGTCGGCGGCCTCTACGCCCATATCGACGTGCTGCTGGCCCCGTCGGTCTGGCCGGAGAGCTACGGCCTGGTGACCCGGGAGGCGATCGCCTCCGGCTGCTGGGTCGTCGCCTCGAACCGCGGCGCGGTGGCCGACTGCGTCGTCGAGGGCCGCAACGGCTACGTCGTCGACGTCGCGGACGAAGCCGGCCTCCTCGCCGCTCTCCGGTTCATCGACGCGAACCCGGAGACGCATCTGCGCTCGCCCGACGCCGCCGCCCCGATCCGGACCGCGGACCAGCAGGCGCAGGAGCTGGCGGTGATCTACGGCGAGGTCGTCGACGCGAGCGAGGCCAAGCGGGCCTGATCCCGCGATCCGCGCCGCATCCCTCGGGGCGGATCGCCCTCCCCCGGGGGGGGGGGGGGGGGGGGGGGGCGGCGGCGCGCGGCGGCGGGCGCCCCCCCCCCCCGGGGGGGCCCCCCCCCCCCCCCCCCCCCCGCCCAGGGGCCGCCCCACCCCACGCACCGCACGGC
>NZ_JBEXZS010000012.1:0-6199 GCF_040593685.1 Methylobacterium sp. EM32
GACGGCATCAGAGGCCGGATACATGACTGCTCCTGAACCGACTGGCACAAACCGATGCTCACAAACCCTTGCGAAACGGGGGCCGTCCATACATGACATGGAGAGATGTCGGTCGGCATGCCGGATTGATCAAAGCAACCGATTGGCTGTCAAATCAGCTTCAGCCCGCGAAAACTCGCATGCCCGTCCCGCCCGACAATGATGTGGTCGTGCACCACGATCCCGAGCGGCCCGGCCACCGCGACGATGTCGCGGGTCATCTTGATGTCGGCCTGGGACGGCGTCGGGTCGCCCGAGGGGTGGTTGTGAACCAGGATCAGGGCGGTGGCGGAGAGCTCCAGCGCCCGGCGCACCACCTCGCGGGGATAGACCGGCGTGTGGTCGACGGTGCCGCGGCCCTGCACCTCGTCGGCGATCAGGCGGTTGCGCTTGTCGAGGAACAGCAACCGGAACTCCTCCCGCGGCGCGAACGCCATCGCGGCCCGGCAATAATCGATCACCGCCGCCCAGGACGACAGCAGCGTGCGCTCGGCCACCGCGCCGCGGGCGAGGCGCCGCCCGGCCGCCTCCATGATCTTGAGATCGGTGACGACCGCCGGCCCGATGCCGTCGATCTCGAGCAGCCGCTCCGGCGAGGCGCTGATCACCTCGGCGAAGCTGCCGAAGCGGGCGATCAGCGCCTTCGCGATCGGCTTCACGTCCCGGCGCGGGATGGCGCGGAACAGCACCAGTTCCAGGAACTCGTAATCGGGCAGCGTGTCCCCTTGCGCGAAGCGGGCGCGCAGGCGGTCGCGGTGGCCGTGGTAATGCGGCTCTTCCACCTTCTCGGGAATCTTGCTCTCGGTCACGGAACCGCCGGCCTCCGCGAAACCGGGACGGGTGCGGGGCGTACGGGCCACGGCCGAGCCGTCAGGCGGCCGCGGTGTCGTGCGGCTTGTCCAGCCCCTTGGGCGAGAGGGTGAAGATCTCGACGCCGGTCTCGGTCACCGCTACCGTGTGCTCGAACTGGGCCGAGAGCGAGCGGTCGCGGGTCACCGCGGTCCAGCCGTCGGCCAGCACCTTCACCGCCGGGCGGCCGAGATTGATCATCGGCTCCACGGTGAAGAACTGGCCGGGCTTCAGGGCGACGCTGTAGCTCGGCTCGACGTAGTGCAGGATGGTCGGCGCGTCGTGATAGGTGCGGCCGAGGCCGTGGCCGCAGAAATCGCGCACCACCGAGCAGCGCTCTCCTTCCGCGAAGGCCTGGATCGCCGCGCCGATGTCGTTGGTGGTGCCGCCGGGCTTGATCGCCGCGATGCCGCGCATCATCGCCTCGTGGGTGATGTCGCACAGGCGCGCGGCCTTGCGCGGCACCTCGCCGACATAGGCCATGCGGCTCGAATCGCCGTGCCAGCCGTCGACGATCAGGCAGATGTCGAGGTTGACGATGTCGCCCTCGCGCAAAGGCTTGTCGTTCGGGATGCCGTGGCAGACGACGTGGTTGATCGAGGTGCAGATCGACTTCGGATAGCCGCGGTAATGCAGCGAGGCGGGATAGGCGCCGTGATCCATCGCGAAGGTGTAGGCGAGGCGGTCGAGCGCCTCGGTGGTGACGCCGGGCGCCACCGCCTCCATCAGCAGGTCGAGGGCCTCGGCGGTCAGCCGGCCGGCCTTGCGCATCGCCTCGAAGGCCTCGGGGCCGTGGATCGGCGGCTCCTGCCGGCGGCCGTCCTTGACCGCACTCTGCTCGTCACGACTCATCGGGGGCCCGAAAGATGCGCTGGCGCTAGAAAACTGGATGCCCCGATGTAGGCGTTTCCGGTCTCGAAGCCAAGGACGAAGGGACGCTCTAGCGCGGGTCGACCCAGGCGCGCGGCCGGGCCGGCGCGGCGGCCGGCACCCGCTGAGCCACCCGCGTGACGGGACGCGACTCAGCCGGCCGCGCCGCGTGGTGGCGCCGCACCCGGCGACCGGCCCGGCGGGGGCGCCGACCCGATTCGCCCCAGGCGGCGCCGACGACCCCGCCGACCACCGCGCCGATCGGGCCGGCGACCAGGGCACCCGCCACCGCGCCGGCGCCCGCACCGACCACGGTGCGGCTCTGGGCCTGCGCCGCGGGGGCGCCGAGCACCGTCAGGGCGGCGAGGAGGGCGAGCCTCGGCAGGAAGCGGGTCACGGGCGATCCTCTCGGGTTGTTGCGGGTCCGGCGCCCCGATGTCGCAAGACCGTGACCAAACGGCGGCGGAGGCCTTCGGTCCCGGCCGGCCCCCTAGGCGCGGCGGCCCCGAGGGGCTAGGAGAACCCGATATCCCGAGGGCATCAGGCCCCGCTCAAGGCAGGAACTCTGAGGCGATGGCAGACAAGGCGGTCCCGCACTTCCACAACCAGGACGGCGTTCCGGTCATCGAGGTCGGCTCGAAGGAGTTCATGTGCATCGGCGCGCTGCCGCCGTTCGACCATCCCCACGTCTTCCTCGACATGGGCGCCGACCACGAGATCATCTGCCAGTACTGCTCGACCCTGTATCGCTACAACGCGGCCCTGAAGGCCGGCACGGCGAATCCGGCCTCGAGCGTCTGGGACGACCGCGCCCGCCTCGCCGCCGAGTAAGCCTTGGCCCCCAGCCATCTGCCGGGGAACCGGCCGGTCCCGGACCGGCCGGGCCTGCGCGTCGCGATCGTCGGGGCCGGCATAGGCGGGCTCACGGCGGCGCTCGCCCTGAGCGCCCGCGGGCACGACGTAACCCTCGTGGAGCGCCGCACCGCCTTCAGCGAGGTCGGGGCGGGCCTGCAGCTCTCGCCCAACGCCAGCCGGATCCTCACCGATCTCGGCCTCGGCCTGCCCTTGCGCCGCGTCGCCGGCGAGCCGGCCCGGGTGCGGATCCGCGGGCTGACCACTGCCCGCGACATCGGCGAGATCGCGCTGGGCGAGGCGATGCGCGAGCGCTTCGGTGCGCCCTACTGGGTGGTGCACCGGGCCGACCTCCAGACCATCCTGCTCGAGGCCGCCCGCGGCCGGCCCGGCATCCGCCTGCTGATCGGGCGCGCCGTCACCGCCGTTCAGGAAACCTCAACCCGCGCGACCCTGACCCTCGCCAGCGACGGCGGCCGCAGCGAGACCCTGGAGGTCGACCTCGTGGTGGCGGCGGACGGCGTGCGCTCGGCCCTGCGCACCAGTCTCGACCGGCGCCCCCTGCGCCCCCGCGGCGAGGCCGCCTGGCGCGCCACCCTCCCCCGCGAGGCGGTGCCGCCCGATTTCCTCGCCGACGAGACCGGCCTGTGGCTCGGCCCCGGCCGGCACGTGGTGCATTACCCGATCAATGGCGGGCGCCGGCTCAACCTCGTCGCCGTGGTGCCCGATAAGAGCGGCAGCGAGGATTGGGGCGCAAGCGGCGAGCCCGCCCGCCTGCGCGCCGCCTTCGCCGACGCCGCCCCACCGCTGGCAGGTCTCCTCGCCCGGCCCGAATCCTGGCTGGTCTGGTCCCTGGTCGACCGGCCGGCGGCCCGCCCGATGGCCCGCGGCCGGATCGCGCTCCTGGGCGACGCCGCCCACCCGGTGCTGCCGTTCCTGGCGCAAGGCGCCGCGCTGGCGATCGAGGATTCCGCGGTCCTCGCCGCCTGCCTCGTCCCCGGCCAGCCGGTGTCGGCTGCGCTCGCCCGCTACGCCAAGGCCCGGGCCGAGCGGGTGGCGACCATCCAAGCCCATGCCCGCCGCAACGGCCGCGTCTACCACGCGGGCCCCCTGATCGCCGCCGCCCGCGACGCGGTGATGGGCCGCCTCGGCCCGGTCCAGATGACCGAGCGCTACGCCTGGCTCTACGGCTGGCGCCCGCTCGGGCCGGCATAAGCTTTCTCGCGATCCGACCGCGGGGCCTTGATCTGCGCCCCGCCCCCGGCTAACCCGGATCGGCAGGGCAGCGCCCTTCGCGGACGTGGCGGAATCGGTAGACGCACGAGACTTAAAATCTTGCGACCTCTGGTCGTGCGGGTTCGAGTCCCGCCGTCCGCACCATCAAGATGCCTAAAATCTGTTATATTTTTGACCAGTTTTCTGTGTTGCCAGTCTGTCGATTAGATGTTCTCGGATCGGATCTTGTCGCTTCGTCGCTGACAAATATTATAATTTCGTTAGTTAAAAAATATATCAAATTTATAATGTTTTTTTGATTAAGGTATAGATCGTTATCATATTCATGAAATGTACGATCGCTTTATCAGCTACTATACTTGCATTGATGTCTCGGTTTTTATACCAGGTACTTCGCCTCTCATAGAATTGCACTTTGTTCAAGCTTCCTGTTTCAGAAATCGAGAGAATTCACTGAGAAATTAATCCAAAACAATATGCTGCTGGTTATTTTTCTTCCTGTGTGTATCCTGTCTCAACCTGAAGTCTAGGATGCATGAATATGGAACCGCGTACATCAAGTCTGCCGCTAAAAATTTTCATCAGCCATAAAATGCCAAGCGATACCACGCTAGCATCTGATATCGGGGGAAAGTTAGCGCTTTACGGAGGCACTTTGATCGAAGTAAAACACGCTGGTCTATTTCGGTACGGGGATAAATGGCGTGAAAAAATTCAAGAATATCTCAAAGATGTCGATTGGTTGATATTTTTATACACAGACCAGGATGAGGATTGGGGGTTTTGCTTGTTTGAATGTGGTTTTTTTCGAGCCACAATGGAAAACAATCCAAGCAAGAAACTTATTACTTTGGCGCGGCATCCTCATCAGATAAACGACGCTCTTAAAGAATTTAATGCGGTACCTATGACAGAGGAAGCTGTATTTAAATTGCTGGATGAAATTTATCGTAAAGAACCTTGGAATATATCAAAAAACCTTAATGACGAAGTATTAAAAAATACTTCTAAATCAATCACATCTTATTTTACAGGATTTGAGCGTGTCGAAGCTAATTTTGATATTTCACCTAGTGTTGTCATCGAATTCACCTTTAGCGATATTACTAAACAGGAATTGAAAAATGGAAGGATGCCGGCCGAGACCATAATCGGCGGAGTTAAAGATTGGCAGAAGTTATTTGACCGGGAAATCGACACTGGCTCTTGGCTATGGGCAGATCTCACGTCGGATTGGCCTTTCAAAGATGTATACGAATACTTAATATCAAAAATGATGTATGATGCGATTGAGAAACGCGCGCCTAAAGGCGTCATGCTACGCGGCCTTAACTCTACAGAAGTACATAGGTTGACTCTTAGACGATACGAAAAGCTAGCGGGCAGTAAATATAAATTCTATTTTACAGCGGCACTTCTGGATTTACCGTTTTCGCTGTCCATTCAGCGGGCGAAAGAACAACAAACATTGCTGTATCATCTTGTATCCCTCTCCTGGTATTTCAGAAGACGCGTCGTAGACGAACTTTATAGAAAAATCCTTGAAGAAAAATCGTCGGCCACTCAAAAGAAGGCTAACGTAAAACATATCTATGACGATATCTCCTATGAACTCATGAGTATCGACTCACAGGCAATTATTCGCGGCGTCAGTAGCCCCCTCACGACACGAGAAGCCCTTGGAGATTCGCCAGAAGTAAACTTAATGTTGGACAAATTGGAAGATTGGTATCGACTTAGATCTCAACTCTTTGAAGATATGATGTCAGGATCAGACGGCCTAAATAAAGTATCTGAAACTCTTTATATCATGGCAACTATCAATCTTGAATTCTACAAATTAGCCGCCAAAGCTTACGCTGAAGCTGCTATGCACTTGGACCCACCGCTTCATTATAAAAAAATTACATAATCATTGATTATTACATGCGCCGAAAGCGATGTCAGCTTGTCACCGTCGAGCGAGGCATGAACAATTATCGATCGCGATAACGAAAATAACATATTATATTATTGCGCATTTTTATATATGTATTATGTCGGAGAAGTTTTCGGCACCTACTGCCTTCATTATATATCCCATAACCGCTACTGCATCGGCTCCGGCCCTGTAGCAGGAGTTCGCAGTTTTCGCATCGATGCCGCCGAGGGCTGCAACCGGCATCACCCCCGCCGCCTCGCGCAACACCCCCAACCCCAAAGCCGGCCCATACCCCGGCTTGCTGGCGGTGAGAAAAATCGGGCTCAGGGTCACGTAATCCGCCCCCGCCTCTCGCGCTGCCCGCACGTCGCCAAGCGAATGCGCCGAGACGCCGAGCAGCGCCCCCCGCCCCAGCCGCGCCCGAGCCCCCGC
>NZ_JBEXZS010000158.1:0-2615 GCF_040593685.1 Methylobacterium sp. EM32
TCAACGGCCTCGTCATCCACGCAGTGGTGGGGGGGGGCGGGGGGGGGGGGGCCGCCCCGGGGGGCGGCCGGGGGGGGGGGGGGGGGGGGGGGGGGGGGGGGCGGGCGTCACCGTCAGGTCGGCCGGCCCATACGTGAGCGTGTAGTTGGGCGTGGCCACCAGCGAGCCCTGGTCGATGATGTAGCTGCCGACGGTGCTGCGAGCATCCGCTGCGGTGGCGAGCGCGCCGGTGAGGGCATCGCCGTTGACGAGGCCGCGTCCGCCGACCTGGTAGGTCAGGGTCGGATTGGCCTCGCCGTAGACGCGGGACTGCGCGTCCGCCGTGACGGTCAGCGGACGGGCCGTCACCGACAGATCCGCCCCGACATAGCGCACCGCGTAGTTGCCGCTGGCCGCCAGGCTGCCCTGGCCGATGCCGTAGGCACCGACGCTGCTGCGAGCATCGGCCGCCGTCGCGAGCGCGCCGGTGAGGCTGTCGCCGTTGACGAGGCCGCGCCCGCCGACCTGATAGGTCAGGGCGGGGTTGGCGTCGCCGTAGACGCGGGACTGAGCATTGGCGGTGAGGGTCAGCGGCCGAGCAGTGATCGCGAGATCCGCCCCGAGGTAGCTCACGGCGTAGTTGCCGCTGGCCGCCAGGCTGCCCTGGCCGATGCCGTAGGCGCCGACGCTGCTGCGAGCATCGGCCGCCGTCACGAGCGCGCCGGTGAGGCTGTCGCCGTTGACGAGGCCGCGCCCGCCGACCCGGTAAGTCAGGGTCGGGCTGGCATCGCCGTAGATGCGGCTCTGCGCGTCGGCCGTGAGGGTCAGCGGCCGGGCGATGATCGCCAGGTCCGCCCCGGCGTAGCTCACCGCATAGTTGCCGCTGGCCGCCAGGCTGCCCTGGCCTATGCCGTAGGCACCGATGTTGCTGCGAGCATCGGCCGCCGTCGTGAGTCCGCCCGTGAGGGCATCGCCGTTGACCAGCCCGCGCCCGCCGACCTGGTAGGTCAGGGTCGGGTTGGTATCGCCGTAGACGCGGCTCTGCGCGTCGGCCGTGACGGTCAGCGGCCGCGCGGTGACTGCGAGGTCCACCCCGATGTAGCTCACTGCATAGTTGCCGCTGGCCGCCAGGCTGCCCTGGCTGATGGCGTAACTGCCGACGTTGCTGCCCGTAGCAGCGGTAGTGGTGAGCGCGCCGGTGAGGGCATCACTGTTGACCAGCCCACGTCCGCCGACCTGATAGGTCAGGGTCGGGTTGGCGTCACCGTAGATGCGGCTCTGCGCGTCGGCCGTGAGGGTCAGCGGCCGGGCAGTGATCGCCAGGTCCGCCCCGGCGTAGCTCACCGCATAGTTGCCACTGGCCGCCAGGCTGCCCTGGCCGATGCCGTAGGCACCGACGTTGCTGCGAGCATCGGCCGCCGTCGCGAGCGCGCCGGTGAGGCTGTCGCCGTTGACGAGGCCGCGCCCGCCGACCTTGTAGGTCAGGGTCGGGTTGGCGTCGCCGTAGACGCGGTTCTGCGCATCCGCCGTGAGGGTCAGCGGCCGGGCGGTGACTGCGAGGTCCGCTCCGACGTAGCTCACCGCATAGTTGTTACTCGCAGCCAGGCTACCTCGGCCGATAGCGTAGCTGCCGACGTTGCTGCCCGTGGCAGCGGTCGTGGCGAGCGCGCCGGTGAGGCTGTCGCCGTTGACGAGACCGCGCCCGCCGACCTGATAGGTCAGGGTCGCGTTGGCGTCGCCGTAGACGCGGCTCTGCGCATCCGCCGTGAGGGTCAGCAGCCGGGTGGTGACTGCGAGGTCCGCTCCGACATAGCTCACGGCGTAGTTGCCGCTGGCCGCCAGGCTGCCCTGGCCGATGCCGTAGGCGCCGACGTTGCTGCGAGCGTCAGCCAGCGTCGTGAGCCCGCCCGTGAGGGCATCGCCGTTGACCAGCCCACCTCCGCCGACCCGGTAGGTCAGGGTCGGGTTGGCGTCGCCGTAGACGCGGCTCTGGGGATCCGCCGTGATGGTGATCGGGCGCGGAGCGACCGAGAGGGCACCGGGTGCGTAAGCGATGGCGTAATTGGCCGAGGTGAGACCGGCGGGAGCGATGGCGTAGGAGCCGGCATTCACCGCGCCCTGCGCCGTTCCGCCATAGCTCAAGGTACCGCCGAGCACCGAAGCGGTCTCGCCATTGACGAAGCCCGCGGAAGTGATGCCGTTGCCGCCCGCGAAGGCTTGGCCGTCATAGGTCTTCGTCGCGTCCCTGGCGGTGATCGTCAGCGGGGCCTTGTTCACGGTCAGGGCGCCGTCCGCGAAGGTGACGGCGTAATTGCCCGAGGTCAGGCCGGACGGCGTGATGGCGTAGGAGCCGGCATTCACCGCCCCCTGCGCCGTGCCGCCATAGCTCAAGGTACCGCCCAGCACCGAAGCGGTCTCGCCGTTGACGAGGCCCGCGTAAGCGACGCCGTTGCCGCCCGCATAGGCCTGGCCGTCATAGGTCCTGGTCGCCGCGTTGGCCGTGACGGTCAGCGGGGCCTTGCCTACGGTCAGGGCGCCGTCCGCGAAGGTGATGGCGTAGTTGCCCGAGGTCAGGCCGGACGGCGTGATGGCGTAGGAGCCGGCATTCACCGCCCCCTGCGCCGTGCCGCCATAGG
>NZ_JBEXZS010000159.1:0-10654 GCF_040593685.1 Methylobacterium sp. EM32
GGTTGGCGGGGGAGTAAGGTGGGTTGTCTCTTTTCCGCTCAGCCGCTTGGGCGCGACCTTCCCGCTTCACAGGGTCATTCCGGGGCCGCGCCAGCGGAGCCCGGAATCCAGACGCTCAGGTCTTTCCGACGCGAGCGGCACGCATCCCGCCATGATCTGCATCACCTGCGGTTCTGGATTCCTGGCTCCGCTGGCGCGGCCCCGGAATGACGCCGAGGGTGTCAGAGCCGATGCGTCGATCGGTAGGGCTACACTTCTACCACGCCACCGTCTCGCCCCGATAATCCACGTACACGCAGCCCCGCTGCCCGAGCCGCCCCTCGACCACCGTCACCATCCCCTCGGCGCTCGTCGCCACGTCGATGTCGGCCTCAGGCCCGCCCATGTCGGTGCGCACCCAGCCCGGATGCATCAGCACCGTGCCGAACGGCGCGTCGCGGTGGCGGGCGGAGAAGGAGCGGGCCAGCGTGTTGAGGGCGGCCTTGCTCGCCCGGTAGCTCTCCCAGCTGCCGCCCTCGTTGAGCGAGACGCTGCCGAGGACCGAGCTCATCAGCACCATCAGGCCGCCGGGGGCGACCCGGTCGGCGAAGGTCTCGGCGAAGCGGATCGGGCTCACCGCGTTGGTCTCGTAGACCTTGAGCGCGCTCGCCCGGTCGCCCTGCGGCAGCGGCACCTGGGCGCCGTCGGCGATTCCCGCCACCACGAACACCAAGTCGAAGCTTCTCCCCGCGAGGTCGTCGTGCAGGCGCGCCACGCCCGCGTCGTCGTCGATGTCGACCCGCGCGAGGGCGGGCGCCACGGGACTTAAGGCGGCGAGCGCCGGCGCCTCGCCCCGTGAGGTGGCGGTGACGGCCCAGCCGCGGGCGAGGAAGGCCCGTACTAGCCCGAGCCCCAGGCCCCGCGAGGCCCCGACGATCAGCGCGCTGCGTTCCTGTTGGGCCATGGCAGAGTCCTCTGGTGTCGATCCCGGCGCGAGAGATGGAGGGCTCGCGCGGCCGCGGCAAGCGGTGTCACGCCGCGTCGGCCGTCCGCGGTGCGCTCCACCGCTCCACCGTCGCCAGCAGCTCGTCGGGCCGGAACGGCTTGCCGACGTGGTCGTCCATGCCGGCGGCGCGGAACTGGGCGACCTGCTGCGGCAGCACGTTGGCGGTGAGCGCCACGATCGGCAGGCGGCTCGCCGGGGCGCCCAGCGCCCGGATGTGGCGCGTCGCGGTCAGCCCGTCCATGCCGGGCATCTGCACGTCCATCAGCACCACGTCGTACCCGCCCGCCTGCAGGGCCGAGACCGCCTCGGCGCCGTCGCCCGCCACGCTCACGGCGTGGCCGCGGCGCTCCAGGATGGCGCGGGCGATGTCCTGGTTGATCGGGCTGTCCTCGACGAGGAGGACCTTGGCCGGCCGCGCGAGCGGCGCGAGCGGGGGCCGCTCCCGGGCCGGGTCCTCCTCGGCGGCGGCGGCCAGCGGCACGGTGAACCAGAAGGTCGAGCCGGCGCCCGGCCGGCTCTCGACCCCGATCTCTCCGCCCATGGCCTCGACCAGCTGCCGGCTGATCGCCAGGCCGAGGCCGGTGCCGCCGAAGCGGCGCCGGATCGAGCCGTCGACCTGGCTGAAGCGCTGGAAGAGCTGCCCGAGCCGGTCGGCCGGGATGCCGATTCCGGTATCGCTGACCGCCACCCGCAGGGCGTGACGCCCGCATGTGAGCGGCGTGCTCGCGAGGTGCAGGGTGACGCGTCCCGCCGGCGTGAACTTGATCGCGTTGTTGACGAGGTTGAGCAGCACCTGCCGCAGCCGGTCCGGGTCGCCGACCAGGCGGGGCGCGAGGCCCGGCGCCGTCTCGACGGTCAGTGCCAGGCGCTTGGCGTCGGCCGCGGTCCGGACGATCGCGACCGCGCCGTCGGCCAGGGCCGCCGGTCCGAAGTGCTGCGGGTCGAGGTCGATCTGCCCGGCCTCGATCTTCGAGAAGTCGAGGACGTCGTTGACCACCGTCAGCAGGGCCTGGCCCGCCTCCTGGATCCGCGCGGCGCTGCGGCTCTGCGCCGGCGACAGGTCGCCCGCCCGGACCAGCAGCTCGGCGTAGCCGATCACGCCGTTCAGCGGCGTGCGGATCTCGTGCGACATGGTGGCGAGGAACTCGGTCTTGGCGGCGCTCGCCGCCTCTGCCTGGCGCTGCGCGGCTTCGGCCTGGACCCTGGCCGCCTCGGCGACGCGGTTGGCCTCCAGGACGGCGAGCTCGCGCCGCTTGCGCTCTGTCACGTCCGAGACGGTGCGGATCGCCCCGCCCTCGGCGAGGCGCACGGTGCGCACCTCGAGCACGGTGCCGTCGGGCCGCGTGCGCTCGTAGACCGGGGGGGCACCGAGGAGGTCGCCCGTGAGCGCGAGCCAGGGCGCGCGCTCCGCCGCGGCGTCGCCGAACTCGCCGCTCGCGCTCTGCCAGGCGACGAGCTCGGCCAGGGTCGGGTGGCCGTGGCGGTACTCCGGCGGCAGGCCGAGGAGGTCGATCGCCCGCTCGTTGCAGAGCTGGACGATCCCGGCGGCGTCGATCAGCAGCACGCCCTGGTCCATGTTGGCGAGCGTCGCGTCGAGCAGGGCCTTCTTGCGCCGCAGGGCCGCCTCGGCGGTCCGGCGCGCCGTGATGTCGGTGAGGGTGCGCAGCACGCCGCCATCGGCGGTCGGGGCGTTGTGGACCTCCAGGATCGTGCCGTCCGGCCGCGTGCGCTCGTAGCGCTCGCCGATCACCGCGAGGTCGCCGACCGCGATCGCGTGCTCGAAGGCCGGATCGACCCCCGCATATTCCCCCGCGGCCGTCAGGACCCGCCGCATCTCCGCCCGTGACGGCCGCGCCGCCAGGAAGGCCGGGTCGAGGTCGAGGAGCTCGGCGAGCCGGCGGTTGGTGACCGCGACCCTTCCTTGCGCGTCGACCATGATCAGGCCCTGGTCCATCGCGTCGAGGGTCGTCGTGAGCACCGCCTCCTTCGCGACGAGCTCCCGGGTGCGCGCGGCGATGCGGTCCTCGAGGTCGGCGTTGCTCTTGCGCAGGGCGTCCGCCTGCCGCTGCAGGATCGCCGAGGTCTGCGCCAGCACCGCCCCGACCTCGTTCACCTCCCGGATCGGCGTCACCGGCATCCGCAGGGCGACGCCGCGGCTGAGGTCGTCCGCCGCCCGCGCCAGCAGCGCCTTGGCGAGCAGGATCCGGCGGCCGACGAGCAGCGAGGCGATCAGGGCGATCAGCGACAGGCCGAGGATCACCGGCGCCAGCACCAGCACGGAGGTGACGAAGGGCGCCCGCAACGCCGCCTGCTCGATGCCGATCGTCACCACCCAGCCCGAGAGGGCGGAGCGGTGATGAGTGCCGAAGACCGGGATGCCGCTGAGGTTGTGGCCCCACCACTGCCCCGTCGTCCCGGAGACCGAGCGGAAGCCCGGCAGCGGCTTGCCGGCCGCCGCCGCGGTGTCGACCGATCGGCCGATGATGATCCCGTTCCGGTCGGCGACCGAGCCGGAATAGGGCGCGGAAATGCCCGCGCCCCGCAGGAACTCGCCGAAGAGCGGCGCCGGCAGGGTGGCGTTCAGGAAATAGGCGAGCGCCCCGCCGTGCCGCACCGGCACCGTGACGACGACGATCGGCTGGCCGGTGACGGTGCCGGCGACGAGGTCGGAGATCGCCGGCGCGCCGGTCTCCCGCACCACCCGGTCGTTGTCGATGACCGCCCGGGGCAGGGGGGCTCCCCAGGGCAGCCGCGTGTTCACGCGCTGCTGCCCGTCGGCGTCGCGCAGCACGATGTTGATGCCCTGCAGGCGCACCAGCTCCCGCGCCTGGCGGTCGAACCGGGCGAAATCCCCGTTCTCCAGGGCCGGCGAAGTCGCGAGCGCCTGCAGCATCGCGATCTGGCCGCTGAGGAAGCGATCGATCTGCTCGACCGCGTGGGCGTTGAGGGTCGCGGTCCGCTCCTCCATCCGCGCCCGCTCGGCCTGGACCCAGTGATGCGCGATCAGCCCGATGATGAGCAGCGCCGGCACCAGCAGGGCGACCGCCAGGGCCGCGACATGCGTGCGCAGCAGGCGCGCGCGGAACCCGGACGGCCCTGCCTCGCTCGCCCTGCACTGTTCGTAATCGGACACTCGTCTCTGCCGGTCAACCCGATCTTGCGCCCGCCGCAAGCCATTCGCCTGTACGGTAGAAGATTGAAGAACGGTGTCCTTGGTAAGGCAATAACGGTTATGCGTCGCCTGATCTTCGGGATCTGGCATGTGGCGTGCGAACTAATCCACTCGGCGGGACGGTATAGGCTGTATGACTAGTCCGAACGTCGATCCGAAAGCTGTTGCGAAACGTGGTTAGATTTCTCGGCAGTATTGCCGCCCTCGGTGTCATTCCGGGGCCGCGCAGCGGAGCCCGGAATCCAGATACTCAGGTGGTTGAGGAGGGGGCGGAACGCGTCTCGCCTTACTTTGAACATCCGGCGGTTCTGGATTCCGGGCTCCGCTGCGCGGCCCCGGAATGACGCGGCGGGTGACAATATTGCTGGCTCGATCGAAAAGGCTTCCGGTCCGAGCCCCGATTCAATCCAAGCCCCGCCTCAATCCATGTCGCGGCTCGAATCCCCGCCGTCGAGCCCGCCCTCGAGATCGTCCTCGGCCTCGGCGTCGGATTCGTGCGCCTCGAGGCCGGCGGCCTCGGCGAGGTTGCGGGTGGCGCGGCGCAGGAGCTTGCGCAGGCGCCGGCGCTCCTTGTTGTCGAAGCCCTCCAGCATCTCGGCCTCGATCTCGTCCCAGAGGCCCTCGATCGCCGCGGCCTTGGCCAGGCCGGCCTCGGTCAGCCGCACCCGGACGATGCGGCCGTCCCCGGCCTCGGTCCGGCGCTCGACCACCCCCATGGCGGCGAGCCGCGTGATGGTCTTCGAGGCGGTGGGCGGGCGCACCCGCAGGGTGGCGGCGAGGTCGCCCATGGTCATGGTACCGGCCGCCGCCAGCGCCTGCACCACCTGCTCCTGCCCGGCGAAGAGATCGAGCTCCGCCAGGCGGTCGCCGATGCGGCCGCGATGGAGGCGGGCCGCTTGCATCAGGGCCCAGCCGACGCTCTTGGCGCCGGGGGGGCGGAGGCGCTTGGCCGCCCGGCGCGGCGCATCCACGGCCGAAGCCTGCTCGCTCGCTGCCATGGCACCCGCCCCCGCTCTCGAGACAAATCCTGCCGCGCGTGCATCATGAGAGCAAGGGCGGCAGGCCGGGCGCCGAGTGGCGCCCTCAACGGCGCACATGCCAGCCGGCCTGTGACGGCTGGATGACGCGAAGGTGAAGAACTTGCGCCGGTTTCGGCCGGTCCGTCCGCGGCTTATGGTGCGCGCCACCATCAACGGGAGTGACGCCATGCCGGCCCGGCCCTGGGGCGACCTGACCACCGAGGAGTGCCGCGACGGCGCGTTGACGGCCACCGTGGCGGTGCTGCCGGTGGCGGCCGTGGAGCAGCACGGCCCACACCTGCCCTTGTCCACCGACGTCGTCATTGCCGAGGGCTACCTGGCGCGGGTTGCCGACCTCGTCCCCGACGACCTCGACGTGCGGGTGCTGCCGGTGCAATCCGTCGGCCTGTCGCCCGAGCACGGGGATTTTCCCGGCACCCTGACGCTGAGCCCTGAGACGGCGCTGAAGGCCTGGACCGAGATCGGCGACGGGGTGGTGCGGGCGGGCTGCACCCGGCTCGTCATCGTGTCGTCGCATGGCGGCAACAGCGCGCTCATGGACCTCGTGGCCCTGTCCTTGCGCGGCCGGCACGGCATGGTGGCGGTCACCACCGCCTGGAGCCGCTTCGGCACCCCGCCCGGCCTGTTCCCGGACGAGGAGGTGCGCCACGGCATCCATGGCGGCGGGATCGAGACCGCCCTGATGCTGGCTTTGCGCCCCGACCTGGTGCGGCGCGCGGCGATCCGCGACTTCGTGCCGGCGAGCCGCGCGATCGAGCGCGACTACACCCATCTGCGCGCAGGCCGCCCGGCGGCGCTTGCCTGGCACGCGCAGGACCTCAACCCGGCCGGCGCCATCGGCGACGCCCGCCTCGGCACGGCGGAAGCCGGCCGCGCCCTCCTCGACCACGGCGCGCGCGCCTTCGTCGAACTCCTGTGCGACGTCGCCCGCTTCCCCGGGCCGGCCTCGCGCCGGGCGGAGTGATACACTATATCACCCTCGCGGCGCCTCCCGGCGCCCGGCTCACCAGCGAACAGACGGCCCCGCATGTCCGACAAGATCCCCGTCACGGTGCTCACCGGCTATCTCGGCGCCGGCAAGACCACGCTCCTCAACCGCATCCTCACCGAGCCGCACGGCAAGCGCTACGCCGTGATCGTCAACGAGTTCGGCGAGATCGGCATCGACAATGACCTCGTGGTCGGCGCCGATGAGGAAGTGTTCGAGATGAACAACGGCTGCATCTGCTGCACCGTGCGCGGCGACCTGATCCGGATCATGGACGGGCTGATGAAGCGCAAGGGCAAGTTCGACGCGATCATCGTCGAGACCACCGGCCTCGCCGACCCGGCGCCGGTGGCCCAGACCTTCTTCGTCGACCAGGATGTCGGCGAGGCCGCCACCCTCGACGCCGTGGTGACGGTGGCCGACGCCAAGTGGCTGTCCGAGCGCCTGAAGGACGCCCCCGAGGCCAAGAACCAGGTCGCCTTCGCGGACGTGATCCTGCTCAACAAGTCCGACCTCGTCGACGCGGCCGGCCTCGACGCCGTCGAGCGCCAGATCCGCTCGATCAACCCCTCCGCCGAGATCCACCGCACCCAGCACTGCGCCGTGCCGCTCGAGACCGTGCTCGACCGCAAGGCCTTCGACCTGTCCCGCATCATCGAGGTCGAGCCGGACTTCCTGGAGGAAGGGCACCATCACCACCATTCCGACGAGATCCAGTCGATCTCGGCGCGGCTTCCCGGCGCGGTCGATCCCAACAAGTTCATGCCCTGGATCTCTGACCTGACCCAGGTTCAGGGGCCCGACATCCTGCGCTGCAAGGGCATCGTCAGCTTCCCCGACGAGCCGCGCCGCTTCGTCTTCCAGGGCGTGCACATGATCCTCGACGGCGACCTGCAGGACGAGTGGAAGCCGGGCGACCCGCGCGAGTCCCGCGTCGTCTTCATCGGCCGCCACCTCGATCCGGAGGCGATCCGCAAAGGGTTCGAGGCCTGCCGGGCCTGAGCGGAGCGACCGGTCCCCGCTCGAACGGGACTGGTCGATCCCGGCTTGCCCGGGAGCGACCGAACTTTGCGGTTTCGCGACGTTTGGCGCTTCCCGCCCCCGTACGGCCGTGCTACGGGCTAGGCCGTACGTTGACGATTGCGGGAGAGACCGGCGCCATGCCGGCACCGAAGGGGAAAGGCGTGCCAGCCGTGCTGCGCGCTGAAGCTCTCAGGTAGAAGGACCGCGACCGAGAGGGCCCGCTGGAGCGGGCGCGCGACGCCTGCCGATGGAGCAAGCCGGGTCATGCGCCCGGCGAATCTCTCAGGCCATCCGAATAGAGTTCCAACCTTTGTCATCCGCCGCAAGACCGGCGGGAAGGATGGAACACGTGTCGGCCCAGAAGACCTCCTTCGATCTCATCGTCCTTGGCGCCGGCGTCGTCGGCGCCGCCACGGCCTACTGGGCCGCCAAGGCCGGCCTGTCGGTCTGCGTGATCGACCGCCAGAGCGGCGCGGGGCTTGAGACCAGCTACGCCAATGGTGGCCAGATCTCGGTGAGCCACGCCGAGCCCTGGGCGAATCCGAGCGCGCCGCTCAAGGCGATGAAGTGGCTGTTCGACGCGAAGGCGCCGCTGCTGTTCACGCCACGCCTCGACCGGCACCAATGGTCGTGGATCGCCGGCTTCATGCGCAAATGCACCCCGGAGCGGGCGCGCCGCAACACCGTCGAGATTGTGCGGCTCGGCGCCTATAGCCGGGCCAAGCTCCAGGAGATCCGCGCCGCCGAGAACCTGGCCTACGCCGAGAAGACGCTCGGCATCCTGCATTTCTACCGCGACGCCAAGGAGTTCGAGGCAGCCAAGCCCGTCGCCGAGCTGATGCGCCAGCACGGCTGCGAGCGCCGGGTGGTCTCCCTCGACGAGGTGCTGGCGCTCGAGCCGGCCTTCGCCCACGCCATCGACGACGTGGTCGGCGACCTACACGGCGGAGGACGAGAGCGGCGATGCCCGCGCCTTCACCCAGGCGCTCGCCGCCCGCACCGCCGCGATGGGCGCGACCTTCCTGTACGGCTCGGAGGCGACGCGCCTGCTGCTCTCCCCCGAGGCGGACCGGATCACCGGCGTCGAGGCGATGGTGGCGGGCGGCCACCAGCGGCTCACCGCCCCGAACGTCGTCGTCTCCCTCGGCTCGTGGTCGGCGCTCTTCCTGCGCCGCTACGGCGTCAACCTCGCGATCTACCCGGCCCAGGGCTACTCGGCCTCGATCCCGATCGAGGGCCATAACGGCGCGCCGCAGGTCAGCCTCACCGACGACGAGTACAAGCTGGTCTACTCGAATCTCGGCACCCACCTGCGGGTCGCCGGTACCGCCGAATTGTCGGGCTACACCCGCCACCTCGACGCCGCGCGCATCGCGGCGATCCTGGAGAATGCCCGGCGCACCTTCCCGAATGCCGGAAACTTTTCCGCCGCCACCGCCTGGAGTGGCCTGCGCCCGACCACACCCTCGAACGTGCCCTATCTCGGCCGCACCGGGATCCGGGGGCTGGTGCTCAATACCAGCCACGGCACGCTCGGCTGGACCATGGCAGCCGGCTCCGGCCACATCGCCGCCGACCTGGTGACCGAGCGCGAGACCGAGATCCCGGCGCCGATGGCGGCGTGAGCGCGCCGGTCCCCGGTGCGGGGCATCGGGAGCCGGTGTTCCCTCAGTGATCGAGGAGGCGCCCCGACAGGTCGGTGTACTCTTCCTCGCCGATGCGGCCGGTGACCGCCAAGTCGTCGAGCCGGCACGGAACCCAGCCTCGCTCGACCTCGCGCTCGTCCTCGTCGAGCCCGGCGAGGGCCGTCGCTCGGGTCAGGCCGAAGCTACCCCGGTCGCGTTGACGCTCCCGGCGTTCGAGGATGGGCTTGGCCCAGCTCGGGCATTCGCCCGCCGGGCGGGCTTCCCGCTGCTTGACGACCTGCAGCACTTCCACGCCGCGTTGCCGCGCCGCCGCTCGGGCCCGGTTACGGTCCTCGTTCGTCTCCGTGTGCCAGCCGAGGCGTGCGAGGTGGGCGCGAAGGCGGTCGAACACGTCCCGATTCGGTTGCCGATCGATCGTTGCGACACGATCCCGGAAGCCAGATATCTGCTCGTCGCGCAGGTGCCCGCATTGCTGCCAGAACTGCGCGAGCTGACCGTGCCACCGCGCCTCGACCTCGCGCGCCTGCGCCTCGTCACGGATCGTCTCGCTCGTTCCGTCGGGGAGGACGACCGTTCCCACCCCGAATTTGACTTCGGGAAGGGAGAGCGGGTCTTGGAGACAGGCGATCGATTTCAGCAGCGAGATCACTTCAGACGCTTCGTCGTCCGGCCACGTGCCTTCGAATTCCCGTAAGTAATAGTCGTGGTAGCTCTCACCCCGTCCGCGAAGGTCCGCGACCAGGTGAGCCGCCTGGCGGTCGCCGCACATCCACGCCCGGCCGCTGCGATCTTCGATGAAGGTGCGGTTCTGAAAGATCGCGTAGATCGCCTGCGCGAACCGATCGTTCTCCAGGGCAGCCAGGAAGTCGGGGTCGCGGGCCAGCACGGCCTCCAGGTCGGACGGGTCCGGTGCCGGCGGCTCGTAGACGGGCTGGACGCCGTCGTGGAACGCGACGTCGTCCTCCTTGATCTCCATCGTCCCGTAGGTCCAAAGCCGCGGCCCCGACGCGCGCCGCCGCCACCCATGGTCCAGAGTATGGACGATCACGCCCCGGGAGCCGTCCGGATAGCGCGCGTTGAGCGCACCATTGGGTCTGCCAAGCGACCAGAGCACGAAGGCGGGGCCGCGCCGCGTTCGACAGCAGAACTCTCCAACCCACCGGTCGCTCCCAGGCATCCTGGTGCTCGGCATGCTCCGTCCCGGGAGATCCGCCCCATCCTCCAGCAGGGGGTGCATCGCTTCCAGGCGATCCTCTAGAGTATCCATCATCGTCGCAAGCTGCTCGTCCGGATGAGCGCTCCTCGATAGCGTCGATTGCAGGCCTCTTCCAGCGGGTCTCGGCGGCCCGCGCGCTCCGAACGCTGCGGCACGTTCGGCTTCGACGTCTGGGCGGGGATGACATAGCCTCTCACCTGGGCGCGTGTTCGAAGCGGGTGCGCTTGGCTCGAGCCGGCGTCGGAGCCGGCCGGATCGATGTTCAGTTGCGCCTTACCGCACCGTCACCTGATCCTTGATCTTCTCGTAGGTCGCCCGGCTCAGCACCCGCTTCGACAGCAGGTCGCCCGGCGCGGAATAGGGCCGCTTGGCGATGATCGCCCGGCCGATCATCCCGCCGCCGCGCAAGGCGTTCAGCTCGGCGAGGCTCGCGGTGTTGAGGTCGATCGCGCCGGTCGCGGGTTGCGACGCGGGCTCGTCGACCTCGGGCGTCTCGGCCGGCGGCGCTGCGGTCGGGGGGGTGAAGACCGGGGGAGGGGAGGGCGCAGGCGCGGGGACGGGCGCAGGAATCGGGGCGGGGGCCG